>NZ_JAZHYN010000021.1:0-57454 GCF_036576025.1 Methylocystis borbori
CGCCCGGCCCCGCGACGACGCAGGCGCCTTCGCCCGGCGCGCCGGCCGTGGCTCCGGCTCGGTCTTCAGACGTCCTCACCGCGCAGACGGGCGACCGCGTCACCGGCTACAAGACGGACCGGACGACCTCGGTCAAGCTCAACAAGCCGATTCTGCAGATTCCCATCGCGGTGCAGACCGTGACGCGTCAGACGATGGACGATCAACAGACGACCAACGTCAGCCAGGCGATCATCGGCAATGTCAGCAGCGTCGCGCCGCTGCCGATGAACTGCACGCTCTTTCAGAATCTCATGATCCGCGGCTTCCAGACCGGCACGCTGTCGATGGCGCAGCTCTATCGCAACGGCGTTCTCGTGCCGAACGAGCGCTGCCCCAGCACCGCGAATCTGCAATCGATCGAGGTCGTCAAAGGGCCCGCCGCCATGCTCTATGGCCGGATCGAGCCCGGCGGCCTTGTCGACATGATCGTCAAGCGCCCCTTGGAGACGCCCTATTACTCCGTCCAGCAACAGGGCGGCTCCTTCGGCGTCGCGCGCACGACGCTCGACGCCACCGGTCCTTTGACCGAGGACAAGAGCTGGCTCTATCGCGTCAACGCCGAATATTACCATAATCCGTCCTTCATCGATTTCGCCCAGGACGACAGATGGTTCGGCTCTGCGACGCTCACCTATCATCCCACCCAGAATTTCAAGCTGAACGTCGACGCCGAATATCAGGACCTCTATTACGTCGACAATAATCCGAACATTCCCGCCATCGGCTATAATGCGGCGCCCATACCGATCAGCCGCTACCTCGGCGATCCGAGCATCACCGTCAACAATCCCGACCACGATATGCGCCGGTTCGTCGGCTATGATTGGAAATACGATCTCAACGAAGACTGGAGCGTCACCAATCGATTCGCCTATAACAATACGCGCTCGATCCAGTCGAGCATGTTCAATATTTGCGTCAATGCGCCGCCTGTTCCCAATCCCTCGCTGCCGCCGGGCGCCTGCCCCGCGAACAGCCCGTTTGGAACCTCCACTCTTTCGCTCAATTACGGGCCGGTCGCCCTCAGAACCATTACCGGCAATCTCGATCTGAACGGCAAATTCTACACGGGCCCGCTTCAACACGCGGCGCTGTTTGGAACCGATCATGTGAGCTTCGCCAATGTCGCCAATATCTATCAGGCGAACGTCGCCCAAAACATCAATGTCTTCGCGCCGATCTATACGCCCTTCGGCCTGTCGCGGTTTCTCATTCCCGCGAATGGCGCCGCAGCGATCAGAAAGCAGGAATGGCAGGGCTTTTATGCCCAGGACATGATTTCGGGCTTCGAGGATCGCGTGCATTTTCTGATCGGCGGGCGCTACGACTTCGCCTCGGCGATCAGTTCGGTCGGACAGTCGAATTCGGCCATCATCAACAATGCGCTCGATCGCGCCAATGTATTGGGCGTTACGACCAAGGATCGCTTCTTCAGCCCTCGCGTCGGCCTTGTCGTTCAGCCATGGCCCTGGCTCTCGATTTACGGCAATTACACCCAGTCTTTTGGCGTCAACAATGGCGTCACCAGATCGAACACGCCGCTCGGCTCGCAGCAGGCGATCCAATGGGAAGGCGGCATGAAGGCCGAATTCTTCGACAAGCGCCTGCTCGCCACCGTCGCCTATTTCGACATTAAGAAATATAATCTGGCGCAGAATACGCCAACCGCTCCCAATGCGCTGAGAGGCTTCGTGGTCGATCTGCTCGACGCCGAGAGCCAGGGCGTGGAGATGGACGTCACCGGGAAGGTCGACGACAATTGGAGCGTGATCGCGAATTTTTCGCATTTGAGCACGCATGTCACCAAGGGTTCGATCCTGCCCCAGAACGATCCCTTCGACATTCGCACGCAGGCCCCCGTCGTCGGCAAGCGAATGCCCGCCGTGCCCGACAACATGGGGAGCCTCTGGCTCAAATATGACGCCGATGGCGACTTCAGGGGCTTGAGCGCTGGCGGCGGCTTCACCTGGATAGGGAACTCCTGGGTCGATCCGGCCAATACCTACCTCAATCCGGCCTATACGCTGGTGCGCGCCATGGCCTCTTACCGCTTCGCGCTCGGGCCGACGCATGTCACGGCGCAAGTGAACGTCGATAACCTTCTCAATCAGAACTACTATTACGGAACGTCCAATTTTCCGGGCCGCTACGCCGGCACGGCCGGCGCGCCCCGGAATATTCTGGGTTCGCTGCGCATGGAGTTCTAGAGCGCTTCCCGATCACATGGAAATCATGTGATCGATAAGGAATCGCTCAAAATCAAAATATTGGAGCAGGTTCTCATCGAAAAAGTCGTCAACTTTTTCGGAGCCTGCTCTAATCGTCGCGATCAAGCCGCGGGCGGGGTAAAAATTCCCTGCCCCGCGGCGACCCGCGAGCAACGCGCCTCTTCCTTCCGCCATCCGCATCGCGCCGCTTCCGTTCTCGCAAGCGGCGCGTTGCGGCTGTCTTGCGTTTGCGCCTTTTGTGGAGAGGATATTAGGAGCGAGACTTACAACCTTTTATATTGCGAGCGCTTCGTTCGCTCGCGCAAATGTTCGAGCGCCTTCGCCAAGCGGCGCTCCACCGTTCGCACCGTCACGCCAAGATAGCGGGCGATCTCCGACTGGCTCATCTCATCGAGCCAGTAGCAAAGAAAGGCGTTGCGGCACGGCGGCGGCAATTCGTCGAGGAAGGCTTCCAATTGCGCCACGGCGATGCGGGATTCAATCTTGGGCGCGGGTTCGGCGACGTCGCCGGATTGCGTCTGGCCTTCGCTGGAGAGATAGCGCGCGCGCGTCATTTGCTTACGCAGCGCGTCCACCGCCGTATTGCTTGCGACGCGAAACAGATAGGCTTTTGGATGCAAGCAGTCGGTGGCGCGTCCTTCCTGAAGCAGTTTCAAGAAGGCGTCCTGCACGACATCCTCGGCCTCGTGGGAGCCGACGCGCTTTCGCGCATAGGCGCGAAGGCTGCGCGCCTGATCCCGATAAAGTTTTTCCAAAACGCTGCTGGCGGCGTTCATGACCCTCTCCATGAACTGGGCGCTCGGCCAAACATCATAAAAATGGACGTCTAGGCCTGGCTTGAGGCGACAATTTCAAAGCTGCGATAAGGCGGCGAAGCACGGTGCGACCGCTCCCTCCGTCAGAAATGGCTAGGAGGCGGGAGCGAACGTCACGCAGTCGTCGCGTCTCCGCGAGCGATCAAATCGAGATGGCGAGATCATCAGGCGCGCGGCGACGAATGGGCGTTGCGCAAAGCGCCGAGGTGCAATCACGAAAATCGATCGGCCGGGAGGACGTCAGCGTGAGTTGGGCGGGCCGCGGGGCGAGAAAGAAAGCGGCCTGCGGAATATGCTTGAATCGGCTTCGGCGAAGCGCCAAACGAGCGACGCGCTCGCAGGCGAATAAAGCAGCGTCTCCGCGCCGGTTCGAGCGAAAATGGCGCCGCTGCAGCAAGACCAACAGGTCAAGACGCAGCAGTCGCCGCGCTGCTCGCTGTGGGGAAGGCTCGTGTCCCCGGCGGAACACGCCGCGCCTGCTTCTATGCCGAAAGCGCCCGCTTGCGCATGCGGTGGGACCAGCGCCGAAATGATGAACAGCCAGCACGTCAAGGCGCCGATCACAGCGCGCGCCGATAATAATTTGAGGCAGGAGACGTGCATGGCGGGCAGTATAATCAGCGCCAGAGAAATCACAATCAAATTATGCGGATTATTAGGCGCCTCCGTTCGGCTCCCCCTTCATCGCGTCCGCAGCTTGACTTGGCGGGGCGCCGCACCACTATGGCCCGCTTCGGCCAATCTCTTGCTTGCGGGCGCCGGCTCCCCTCCGCGCGAAGGCCATGAGCGAAGAAAAGACCATTCTGATCTGCGGCATTGGGCAAACCGCCTCGGCTGTCGCGTGGCGCCTCTTCAGGGAGGATTACGCCGTCGCCCTTCAGCAGGAGACGCCGCCTGCAACGCTCCATCGACGGATGGCTTTCTCCGACGCCTGGTTCGACGGCGTCGCGAGTCTCGAAGGCGTCGAAGCCCGACGCGCGCAGACGAGCGGCGATTTCCTCCTGGGGCTTCGTTCTCGGCAATTCATTCCGATCCTCGCGCAACCGCTCGAAGAAATCGTCGGGCGATGGCCGTGGGATGTCATCATAGGGACTGAAGTGCTTGACGCGCGGGTCAAGCTGAACGATTTCGCCGAATTTTCCATCGGCCTCGGCGCAGGCTATGTCGCGGGCGAGAATTGCGACCTCGTGATCGAGACGTCCGGGCCCGATCCAGGCGCCAGCATTCGCGCCGGTTCCGCGCCCGACAGAGGCGCGGCGGCCAGCGATAAAGATCGATGCCGCGCGGTTCTTGCGCCTGACTCGGGCGTCTTTCGGCCTGCCCGCGCGATCGGCGAGATCGTCGAGCGGGGCGACATCGTCGGCGAAGTGGAAGGAGCGTCGGCGCCGGCGCCCATCCATGGACGCATCGGCGGAATGGCGCGCGCCGGCCGCGCCGTCGTTCGGGGGGAGACGATCGCCGAGATCTTCGGCGCGAGGGCGACGCCAACGACGGGCGTCGACCGTCGCAATCGCCTCATCGCCCGCGGCGTCGCCTTTGCGGTGGAGATGGAGTTCGAAGGATGGGCTCCTATTTCGTTCGACGGCCGCGGTTGACCTGCCGCCGCCGGATGATTTGAACGAGCGGCTCAGAGCGAAGGATAAAATGCGCAAAATCTGGCGCAAGCTCACCGCGCGATCCTGGCTCCTATCGCGCTGGCGCTATAAGCTCCACGGCCTCGAATTGCGCGGCCGTCCAGGCGATGCGGCGTGGTATTTCGCCTATGGCTCCAATATGCATGAGAGCGTCTTTCTGGAGCGCCGCGGCATGCGGCCCAGGGAATGGCGCGTCGGGCGCATCCGGGGCTATCGCCTGCGCTTCAACCTCGACGGCCGGCCGTTAGGGAAGGCCGCGCCCGCCAATATCTGCGTCGATCCCGATGCGGAAGTCTGGGGCGTTCTCTACAGGATCACCGGCCGCGACATGCTGCGCCTCGATGCGAGCGAAGGCGTGCCCGGCAAAAGATATAGGCCGATCTTTGTCGTCGCGGAGGACGCAGACAGCCAGCCGGTCGAAGCCGTCGCCTATTTGGCGCAAGGCAATGAAAAAGACGGCCGCCCGTCGCTGCGCTATATTTCGCTGCTGCGCGAAGGGGCGCGGTCGCGCGGCCTGCCCGAAACGTGGCTGCGACTGCTCGACAGCGTGGAGCATGCAGAGTGAGGACGGCGGCCGCCTCGGCCGCGGGGGCGAAGCGCTATAAAGTTGGCCTAAATTTCGCTTCGTCGCCGGTATGATTTCGGATCATTCAGCCGCCGCGGCGCAAAAGACCCCGCTTTTGACGATGATCGAGGCGCGGGTGCTGCGGCATGATCATGGCCACGGCCTTTCCACCCTGTATTTTGGCGACGGCGAGCTGCGGGTGCCGCTGGTGGGCGCGCCGGTCGATTCCGGCGTCGTCGTCACCATAGACGCGCGTGACGTTTCCATCGCTTTGTCGCGCCCGATGGACGTCTCCATCACCAACCGCCTGCCGGGCGCGATCGTCGATATTCTGCCGCTTGAACTTCCCTTCGCGCGCGTGACCTTCAACCTCGGCGAGACGAATCTCTTCGCGCTCGTTACTCAGGAGTCGGTCGAACGCCTGGCCCTGGAAGAAGGGCTACGGGCTTGGGCGATGATCAAGACCGTGGCGATCAGCAAGGAATGGGTTAAGGCCGCCGAACCTCCGAAGCCGCGCCGCTGGACCGTGGTTCATAATTCGGATTGAGCGACGCCGAAATCTCCTCGATGGACGATCGAGCCTGGGAGCGCGTTTTGCGCTCGATAGACGAATAGAGCGCGACAAGCCGCTCGCCAAAAGGCGTCAATTCCGCGCCGCCGCCCCGACGGCCGGGAAAAGTCGCAAATACAGGCGCTTCGAAAGTGCGATTGAGCGCATCGACGATCAGCCAGCATTTGCGATAGGAGATGCCGGTCGCCCGGCTCGCGCCGAGTATTGACCGCTCCTTGCGGATCGCGGCGATCACCAGCAAATCCTCTTGGGCCAACCGGCCGCCATTCGAGAAATGCAGGGTGATCTCGACTTCCGTCGCGCCCGTGGAGCCGTCGTCGTTCATCATTGATAGATTCGCGCCTCTCCGGCAGGAGAAGAAACCATGTCATGGCCACGCCGCATATCCCACCAAGCGTCGAGGGCCTCCACGCTGGCGTCGATGAATTCGGCAAGCGGGCCTGCGAAGCTATTCCAGTCTTCCGTCACATGTTGCGAAACCGTGGTGATCACCGGAACATCGGCGAGCATCGCGGCGCGAAAGGCGTCGCAAAGGCCGCCGCGCGCGGCCTCCAACTTGCCGAATTTGCTCAAGACGACGACGTCCGCGCCCGCTGCGACCGCCTGCTCCACGAGAGCGCAAGCTTTCGCGAGACCGCCGGGGTCGAGATTGCAAGCCTGCGAGCCGGCCCCCAGATTTTGCGAGATGGAGAAGGTTTCGCCGGAGACGATGTCTTTGACGCTCAAGCTTTTGCATGCGCCGGCGTCATTGCATCGGGATATTTCGACGACGCCCGCCACGCGCAATCCGCCGCGCGCGAGCCTTTGCGCGAAGCCGGCGAGGACATTCTGGATCGCGACGCCCGGCGCGCCTTGCAGCGCGGCGATTCGCCTTGTTGGTCGATCGAATTCAGAAACGCTCATTTGAACCTCCGCGGCGTCAGTGAAGCGTCGCTTCTTTGGACGCAAAACGTCGTCTCGCGCGCGCCATCCCCGCCTTGACGGCCTTCGCCGTCGCCGTCGCGATGGCGCGGCCGCGTTCATCGACGCCAAACCAAGTGGCGTTTCGTCCGCGCGGATCGATTTCGACAAGCTTGACATTCGCTGGCATCAACGTGCCATCGCGGGCGACGCCGCGCAAAAAGCCGTCCATCGGCGCGCTGATGGGAAGGCCGTCGAGATGGCCGAGCACATAGCCCTTGAAAATCCGCGCGCCAATGTCGAGCGGCGTTCGCCATACGCCTTTGCGCTGCGTATAGATGAAGCGCTCCCTGCCGACGCCGCCGAGATCGCGCGCCATGCCGTCAGCGACCTTGGTTCGCCCGATGTCTACCAGCTCTCCCGTGCTCATGGGGTGCGTTTCGATCGCTATGTGGCAATTGCGGTCGACAAAGAAATTCGGGCCGACGCCGACGGCGAGGCGCGCGAGTCCGCGCAAATCCGGGGTGACGCGATATTTCTGCATGCGCGCGTCGACGATCACGTCGGGTGCCCGCAGGGCGAAGAGATCCATCAGATGCAGGGGCGTGACGGCGACCCGCATCGGCCAGCTCAGGGTGGCGACAATCTCGAGCGCCGACGCCGCATGCTGGCCGATGATCCCGTCCACCGTCGCTTCATCGTCGAAAAGCGCGTCGTGAAAAGCCATGCCGCGTCGAATGACGGGAGGATAAGGATCATGACTGAGGATCACCTGAAAGCCATCCCACGCCAGCCGCGAGCCGATGGCGGAGGCGATCTCATTCGTTCCCAAAATGATCGCTAATGGCTCGTTCTGATCGCAGAGAAAATTCTGGCGCCGACGATCGCTCATGGCTGGAGGCTCCTTGTTCGGGAGGGCCAGGAGCAAGCGCCGCGCCAGCTGCGCAAAAATTCTATTTATTATTATTAATCAAAGATATGATGTTCCGCGTACGATATGGCGCGCGGCGGCGGCGGGGCGCCTCTATCTATATTGTATAATATATAGCTGTCGGCGCCTCATATATTGGCGAAAATATAACAAAGCGAACGGCCATCCCCTAGCGCGCAATGAACGGATAGCGGTCCGCTTCATCAGCGCCGGTCAACCGCCGAGGATGATGAGGAGAGCGGCGTCGGGATTGTCGCTTGCGCCCATCTCCTTCGATCGGCGCGTCGCAATAGCGCAGGTCAAAGACGCGCTGCGCGAGAATAGAATCGCGCTGGCCGACATCCTCGAAGCACAAATGGCGCAGGGCGACAGCAGCGCGCCGCAGCGGCGATTCTCCTCGTCAGCCTTTCGTTATATATTTAATTTTCATATATAAGCAAACTGCTGTTTAACATGGCATATAGAATGAAATTCTGGCATGATTGTTTGTAGTCAAAAAAGATAACTTTCCGATATTTTCATAATGCTAAAAGCAAATAGCGCTACGGGAGCAGCATATTGATGCATCGTCGCCTTTCTGACATTGGCTTTGTCGTCTTCTGATCTTTGAGAGGCGCGTTCGCTCAGCTTCCGGCGCCTTGGGGAAGGATTGCGATCATGTCGCTCATCAAGGAAGTCGATTACGGCACGCCGGCGCCCAAATCCGAAAAACTGGTGACGCTGACGATCGACGGGAAGCATGTGAGCGTTCCCGCGGGCGCGTCGATCATGCGGGCGGCGATGGCGATCGGCGTCGAAATTCCCAAACTCTGCGCCACGGACAGCCTCAAATCCTTCGGCTCCTGCCGGCTGTGCCTCGTCGAGATCGAAGGCCGCAATGGTCTGCCCGCCTCCTGCACGACGCCGGTCGCCGAAGGCATTTCGGTAAAAACCTTCACGCCGCGCCTCGACGCCATCCGCCGCGGCGTCATCGAGCTTTATATTTCCGATCACCCGCTCGACTGTCTCACTTGCGCCTCGAATGGCGACTGCGAACTGCAGTCGATGGCGGGCGCCGTCGGCCTGCGGAAGGTGCGCTATGGCTATGACGGCAAGAACCATGTCTCCGCGCGCAATCACGGCCGTCCCAACGAGCAGTGGAAGCCGAAGGACCAGTCGAACCCCTATTTTACTTACGATCCCTCGAAATGCATCATCTGCAATCGCTGCGTGCGCGCCTGCGAGGAAGTGCAGGGAACATTCGCGCTGACCATCGAAGGCAGGGGCTTCGACAGCCGAGTCTCGCCCGGCATGAGCGAAGCCTTCATGGAATCGGAATGCGTTTCCTGCGGCGCCTGCGTCAAATCCTGCCCGACGGCGACTCTCGTCGAGAACTCCGTCATCGCCATCGGACAGCCGGAGCATTCCGCCGTGACGACCTGCGCCTATTGCGGCGTCGGTTGCGCTTTGAAGGCGGAGATGCGCGGCGAGGAAGTCGTGCGCATGGTCCCCTGGAAGGACGGCAAGGCGAATCACGGCCATAGCTGCATCAAGGGGCGCTTCGCCTATGGCTATGCGCTGCACCGCGACCGCATTCTCTCGCCGATGATTCGGCAAAAGATCACGGACCCCTGGCGTGAGGTGAGCTGGGAAGAGGCGATCTCCTACGCCGCCTCGGAGTTCAAGCGCATTCAGGCGAAATACGGGCGCCTCGCCGTCGGCGGCATCACGTCCTCGCGCTGCACCTGCGAGGAAACCTTCCTGATGCAGAAGATCATCCGCAGCGGTTTCGGCAATAATAATGTCGACACATGCGCGCGCGTCTGCCACTCGCCGACAGGCTATGGGCTGAGCCAGGCGTTCGGCACGTCGGCCGGCACGCAGGATTTCGATTCCGTCGAGGAGGCCGACGTCGTTCTCGTCATCGGCTGCAATCCGACCGATGCGCATCCCGTCGTCGGATCGCAGATCAAGCGCCGGCTCCGCCAGGGCGCGAAGCTCATCGTCATCGATCCGCGCCGCACGGAAATGGTGCGCACGCCGCATGTCGAGGCCGCGTATCATCTGGCGCTGAAGCCCGGAACGAATGTGGCGATGGTCACGGCGCTCGCGCATGTCGTCGTCACCGAAGGCCTCGTCGACGAGGAGTTCGTCCGCGCGCGCTGCGATTGGGACGAATATCAGGACTGGGCGGCTTTCGTCGCCGACGAGCGCAACAGCCCCGAGGCGGTCGAGAAACATACGGGCGTTCCCGCCGCTCTTGTGCGCGGCGCGGCGCGGCTTTACGCGACGGGCGGAAACGCCACGATCTATTACGGCCTTGGCGTCACCGAGCACAGTCAGGGATCGACCACCGTCATGGCGATCGCCAATCTCGCCATGGCGACGGGCAACCTCGGCCGTCGCGGCGTCGGCGTCAATCCGCTGCGCGGGCAGAACAATGTGCAGGGCTCATGCGATATGGGCTCCTTCCCGCATGAATATCCCGGCTACCGCCATGTCTCGAACGACGACACGCGCCTTTTATTCGAAAAGGCGTGGGGCGTCGCGCTCGATCCGGAGCCCGGCCTGCGCATCCCCAATATGTTCGACGCCGCCATCGACGGCGTGTTCAAGGGGCTTTACGTGCAGGGCGAGGACATTCTGCAGTCCGACCCCGACATCAAGCATGTGTCGGCCGGTCTTGGCGCCATGGAATGCGTGATCGTGCAGGACCTCTTTCTTAACGAGACGGCGAATTACGCCCATGTCTTTCTTCCCGGCGCGAGCTTTCTCGAAAAGGACGGCGTATTCATCAACGCCGAGCGTCGCGTGCAGCGCGTGCGCCGCGTGATGAGGCCGAAAGCGGGCTATGCGGATTGGGAAGCGACGCAGCTCTTCGCCAATGCGCTGGGGTGCGGCTGGACCTATCGTCATCCCAGCGAAATTTGGGACGAGATCGCGCGGCTGACGCCGCCTTTCGCCGGCATTTCATATGAACGGCTGGCGGAAGTCGGGTCGGTGCAATGGCCTTGCAACGACGGGGCGCCGGAAGGCATGCCGATCATGCATATCGACGGCTTCGCGCGCGGCAAGGGCAAATTCGTCATCACCGAATATGTGCCGACCGACGAACGGACGGGGCCGCGCTTTCCGCTGCTGCTCACCACGGGACGCATCCTCTCGCAATATAATGTCGGCGCGCAGACGCGCCGCACGGCGAACAGCCATTGGCATCCAGAGGATGTGCTGGAGATTCATCCCCATGACGCCGAACAGCGCGGCGTGCGCGACGGCGATTGGGTGCGCGTGCAAAGCCGCGCCGGCGAAACGACGCTTCACGCCAAGATCACCGATCGCGTGGCGCCGGGCGTCGTCTACACGACGTTCCATCATCCTCTGTGCCAGACGAATGTCGTCACGACCGATAGTTCGGATTGGGCGACCAACTGCCCCGAATATAAGGTGACGGCCGTGCAGGTTTCGCCTTCGAACGGCCCGACGGAATGGCAGGAGCGCTATCGCGAAATGGCTGAGAACAGTCGGCGCGTCGAAGCCGAGGGCCTCGCGGCGAAATAGCTCGCGGCGTATCGAGCGGCGCGCAAACGCCCGGCGACAGGCTTAGAGCTCCTATGGTCGCTGCCTATTCATCGGTTGGCGTCGCGCGGCGCGCTCGATCCGGCTCAATCTGGGCTGGCCAAAACACCTATATTCAGCCACTATATAGCGCAAATAATGAGGTTCCCTGGCCATTAAGAGCGCCGCCCGACCGGGGCGAGGAGATCTTCCCGCATCCCGCGGATCGCGGATCCACGCTTCTCTCAACCCCCCTCCCAAGCCACGCCGTTCCGAACAGGAGATTCCAGTGCTTGATCTTTGGCCTTCCGCGCTGGTCGAATTGACGCCAGACGAATGGACAGCGATCTGGCTCTCGCTGAAAATCGCGACCGTCGCCACATTGGCGAGTCTGCCTCTTGGGATTTTCGCCGCCTATCTGCTTGCCCGCTCGCAATTTCCCGGCAAGACGCTCGTCAATGGCCTTGTCCATCTTCCGCTCGTCCTGCCGCCCGTCGTCACCGGCTTCGTGTTGCTGCTCCTCCTTGGCCGGAAGGGATTGATCGGCGCTTATCTTGCCGAGATCGGCATTGTGTTCTCGTTCCGCTGGACCGGCGCGGCGGTCGCCTGCGCGGTCATGGGATTCCCGCTCATGGTTCGCGCCATGCGGCTCTCTTTCGAATCGATCGACCGGAGGCTGGAGCTCGCCTCCGAAACCTTAGGCGCCAACCGGCTCTGGACCTTCTTCATGGTGACGCTGCCGCTCTCCACGCCGGGCGTCATCGTTGGTTCGATTATGGCGTTTGCGAAGGCGCTTGGCGAGTTTGGCGCCACCATCACCTTTGTCTCGAACATACCTGGGGAGACCCGGACGATCTCCGCGGCGATATACAGCTATACGCAGGTTCCTGGCGGAGACGAAAACGCGCTGCGCCTCACTCTCGTATCCGTCTTTATCGCGCTCTTTGCGCTCGTCGCTTCCGAAATCATTCAATGGCGCGCGGAGAAGCGTCTCGGGAGCGTCGAATGATCGAGGTCGACGTCAAACTTAAGATCGGCGCCTTTTCGCTTGACATCGCCTTCAGCAATAAGGCGAACGTCACTGCCCTCTTCGGCCGGTCGGGCTCGGGAAAATCGGTGACGCTGAATATTATCGCCGGCTTGATGAAGCCGGACTCGGGCTATGTCCGGCTCGATGGCGAGCCGCTGGTCGACGTCGAGGCGGGCGTGTTCGTTCCCGTGTCGCGCCGGCGGATCGGGCTTGTGTTTCAGGAGTCGAATCTCTTTCCGCATCTGACCGTGAAGCAAAATCTTCTCTATGGCCGCTGGTTCGCGCCGCGCGGCGCGCGCCGCATCGATTTCGACGCGGTCGTCGAAACGCTCGGCATCGGCCAGTTGCTGTCGCGTCCGCCGGCGCGCCTGTCTGGCGGCGAGAAACAGCGCGTCGCCATCGGAAGGGCGCTGCTTTCCTGTCCCAGGCTGCTGCTGTTCGACGAGCCTCTGGCGTCGCTCGATATGGAGCGCAAGCTCGAGATCATGCCGCTGATCGAGCGCATCCGCGACGAATTCAAAGTTCCGATCGTATATGTGTCCCACGCGGTCGAGGAAGTGGTGCGGCTCGCGCCCTGCGTCGTGATCATCGAGTCGGGGCGCGTGAAATTCATCGGCGATCCGGCGATCGTCTTAAGCCGCTTGGAAAGCGCCCCCGCCGAAGATCGCTTCGAACTTTCCTCGGTTCTCACCGCGCGCGTGGACCGCGAGTCGAATGGGTATGGGCTGACCGCCTTGAAACATCCGGCCGGGACGATCTGGCTCGCAGGACCCGCCGGCCCGGTCGGCAATGAGGTGCGCGTCGTCGTGAAGGCGACGGATGTCGTCCTGTCCCTCGCGCGGCCCGAGGAGATCAGCTCCCGCAGCCTGTTGTCGGGCACAGTCGCAAATATCAAGCTTGATGGACCGCTTGCGACGGTGGAGATCGAACTTTCCGAGAATAATTACCTGCTGTCGATGATCACCAAGGGCGCCCTGGAGGAACTCTCTTTGAAGCCCGGCTCGCCTGTCTATGCGCTGTTCAAATCCGCGGCGCTGGACGAACGATCCCTGGGCGTCAGGAAGGTCGAGGAAATGACCGCGCCTCCCGCCAAAGCCGACGCCGGCGCGGCGCAGGCGGCGTTCAAGGACGCTTGAGTCAATCGGCCGCTTCGCGACCCCGGCGTTAGATTGGTTCGCGCCGCGACGCCGGCGCGAACCGCTCGGCGCGGCTCAATTCTGCGCATCGACGATGCGATAGGCTGCGTGGCAGCCAACGCAATTACGCATGACGTCGCCGAGACGCGCGAACGAACGGTTTCTGTCTTCGCCATTGGCGACGCCCTGCGCGAGGGCGTCGAAGCCCGCCCGCATCGGCCGTCCAAATTGCCGCCATTGCTCGGGGAGCTTTTCGGACAATGTCGCCGGCATGATGTTTTCGGCTTGAAAGCGCCGAGCGCCTCTCGCGGCCGCCGCTTCGGCGGCGGCCGCGGCGTCGCCCAAGGCGAGCGCCGTGACGATCCGCTCCACGCTCTCTACAAAGAGCCGCATCTGGCCAAGGACGAAGGCTTTCTCGGTGGCCGTCAATGCGACAGGCGAGCGCGTTTCAATCTCTTCGCCGATGGCCTGCGTCATCGCGATCGACATGCTTAGGCAAACCGCCATCACTCTCACTGAGCGCCGCATAGCTATCCTCATTCTTGAAGGCCGCGCGGTTCCCGCCACGCCCGCTCTTCACGTCTCGACATATGTCTTCGGGCGACGCCATCGGCGGTCGTCGCGAAGCCATGGCGGTTCAAGATCAACCGTTGATGATCGCCCTTCTTGAATTGTTGACGAGCGCGCCGGTCGACGCCACGCTATGAAGTCGCGGCGCGTGTTCAATGGCGTCCTCCAGAATGGCGTCGGGGATGAGCGGAAACGTCTCCGCCGCATATCGCTCCGCGAATGACGGCGCCATCTCGGGACAGAGGAATATGTTGTCCGCGCCGCGCGCGCCCGGCGCGATCATGGTGACGTCCCCGCCGAGCAGGAGCGAATTCTCGGTGATCAGGAAAGCGATGCGCGGCGGCAGTTTCACGCAACCTGTGGTGCGGAAGAACATAAAGAACGGCTCGTCGTCGCCTTCCCTGCGCCTGTCGACGGCGCCGGCGCCAGCGGGCCGCCGGCCTCGCTCTCCGTGCGTTGCAAGAGTTCGAATCTCATTTGCGATGGACGTCGCCGACTTGACGACGATCGCGACGATTTTGCTCTGTTCGAGCGCAATGAGGGGAATAGCGCCGCTGTCGATCTCGAACCACCGCAGGATTTGCGCTGCGCGCGTCGTGGGCGGATGCGGCCACAAATCTTGCCTGACGGTTCCGCTTTCGTCGCCGGGAAACATGCTGACGCCCGCGCATGCGAGCCCAACGGCAAGATCTCGGTTGTGGACCCGTCGCCACGAGGATGGCCTGGCGTTACGCAATTCATTCTTCCTTTTGGAAAACGCCGCATCGAGGCGCGCGCCTCAATCGCGCAGCCTTTGCGTTTGGAGCGTTTAGAAGATCGAGGCGAGGGTCGATCCGCGAGCGCTCGTCGGCGATCCGCCCGAATTCGCTCCGCGCCGCATAGGCGGAGCGAGTGTCCATCTCGGAATTCTCAGGGGCGCAGAAGAGGCCAAGCCGCGAGGCCTTGCTCAATATCGCCCCTCATTGTTGAACCGCGCGCTGGCGAATCCAACCAGCGGGCGAATCGCCTCCAAGGTCGCCGCATCGCTCCCTCCTGACCACGGCCGAGCGGCCAACGGGCTCGCATTCGCCCGTTGCGCATAGACCCTCAAGCTATATCGCTAAAAGAATAGCTGTGGGTCGGGTCGGCTGAAAGGCCAAATTTGAGGCAAGCCCCTCGCATTCCGCCTCCGTGCTCGCCACAGCCGCGGTTCGGCCTTCTAAGGGGCAGGCGAGGAAGCGCACTCAGGCCGGGCGCGCGCCGGTGTGGATGATCGTCCCGACATGCTCGCCGCGCAGCGCGGCGGTGATCCGACCCGGCGCCAAACCGTTTACGACCTGCACGTGCTCGAGCTGGCGTGCATTTGCCATGACCTCGACGAGCGCATGGTCGAACGGCAGCGAGCCCTTGAGCTTTGCGAGGTCGGCGGCGCTTGTCTCGCGGAGCAACTGCGCCTTCTCACCGCCGGGGGCCTTGGGATCGGCGGTATATACTCCATCGACGTCCTCGACGATCGTAAGGCCGGCCGCTCCAAGCGCGTCGGCGAGCAGAAACGCGCCCGTGTCAGCCCGGTGAGTCGGGATGCGTGAGGTCGGGAACTCGTGGTGGTGATAGGGAGGAAAGGCGCTCCCCACGACCGCGCGAGCGGAAGTGAGGTGGATCGCGAGCTGGTTCGCGACGGTGGGATGCTCGACGTAGGAGACGCCCTCAGGCGCGAGCAGTGACGCGAGGATGTGGCCGTTCTGGCCAGCCTCGCTCGCGGCGAGCGGGGCGAGCGACCCGACCGGCAGGCCGAGGTCAAGGCCGACGCTGTAGATGTGGCGGGCGCGGATGCCGGCGCCGGTCAATATGAGCAGACGGTGCTCGGGCAAGAGCCTCCGAAGCTCGTCCACGACGGGCAAGATCGCCTCCGCGCCGCGATCCATAATGGAGCGCCCGCCGATCTTCACGACCTGAAGCCAGGGGAGGAGACGGACCGGGCGCTTGCCGGCGATGGGGCTGGTGAGTGCGCCGTCGAGAAGGGTCTGACGCGCGAGCGGCGAGGCGACGTGTTTGATGCTGGTGGTGTGTTCGGCCATGATGGCGGCTCTCTAAAACGAGTTCGTTCAAGCTTCTTTATTGCCCATCATTTTAGTCCCAAAAGTCTGCAACTTTTGGGAATGATGACTAGCTCGCGGTGATAATGGTGCCGATGTGCTCGCCTGCGAGCGCGCGGGTCAAATTGCCAGGGACGAGGCCGTTCACGACCTGCACTTCGCGGACATGGCGCGCCGTCTTGAGCAGATCGAGCATCGGGAACTCGAGGATTGAATCATGCAGGCCCTGCGCCTTCATCTCGTCAACCGAGATCTTCGGGATGAAGGTGGCGTCCTTCGAGGTTTTTGGATTGGCGGTGTAAAGACCCTTTTCGTCCTTCACGAAGATCATCGCCTTGCAGCCGAACTGCTCGGCGAGGAGGAAGCATCCGGCGTCGGTGCGGTAGGGCGGAATGACGCCGTCAGGGGCGGCGCGCATCCAGAGGCCGTAGGGCGGCATGCCGCTGAAGATGACGGCGTTCACCTCAGCGAGGTAGAGCGGCACCGCCGAGAGTCCGGCGCCGTCGACAGCGGAAATGCCGTATTTCGCGAGAAGCTGTCCCAGGATCACGGCGTTCTGATTGGCGACCGAGGCGCCAAGCTGCGAGAGCACGCCCGCGGGCAGGTTAAGCCCCGCCGCGATCGAGTAGAGATGCCTTGCCCTTGTGCCGGCGCCGGTGCCGATCAGCAGCTTGTGGGCCTTGCGGACGGCGACGATCTCGTCCACGAGCGGATAGAGGGCCGCGCGGCCGCGGTCAATGATGCTTTGCCCGCCGATCTTGATCACCGTCGCGTCCGGCAGAATCCGGAAATCCTCCGCCGCCTCCGCCGCCGCAAGAAGCTGCGCGTCGTTCAGCGATCGCTGCATGAGCAGCGCATCGAGCCCTGCTGTCGTATCGGCCATGGCAATGCCTTTCATCGTCTCAGTTATTGTTTTTCGTTCAAGCAAAGGGATATGTATTCTCCAATTCCACCACAATATCTGAAATTCATGCATTTTTTACACGACGCGGGGGAAGCGTCGCGCATTGCCCCCTGCCTGGGGAAGAACGACAGAAAATGCAAAAATTCAGCAGTTTTTGTTCCCGCGCATTGCTCGAGACGAAGGCTCAAAGCGGAAAGCCCCCTGGCCCCGCGCCGTTCCCGCAGTACATATGAACCGTTTGAATCGTCATTAAACGGCGCGCGAGGCTGGCGAAAGGGAGCGCTATGAGCGACGCTGTTTTTCTTTCCGCGTCGGTCGTCCCCGAGAATCGTTACACGGACGCCCCCGCAACACTGACTGGACGGTCGATCAGAATTGGTCGTCTTACTCGAGGGACGAGCATGATCGATGGGACCGGCTATTCGGGCGGCAGAAGCAGCTGCTGGTTGGCCGCGCCTGCGACGAGGCGATCGAGGCGATCACGAAGCTCGAACTGTCGTGCGCCGGCATTCCCGATTTCGGCGATCTGTCGAGAAGATTGTCGGCGATCACGGGCTGGAGCGTCGCGCCTTACGGCGAAGGCGGCCACAAAGCGCTGACGCGCCGGCAGTTGCACAATCTGGCGCGGGTCTATTTTTCCATTTTGATCTCTTGCAACAAAGGATTCGGGAACTGCCTACGCCTCGTGATCGCGTAGAAAGCCTCTTTGATTTGGGGCAGCCGACTATGTTCGACGAGCGCGCCGCTCTTCAGCTCTTCAATCACGACGACCGGCGGCGCCAGCACAACGCAAGCGCCCTCGCGCGCGATGAGGCGCAACATCGCCATGTCGTCGACTTCCGCGACGATGATGGGGCGGACGCCAGCGGCGTCGAGAAGCTTATCGAAGGCGGTGCGAACGCCGCTCCCTCTTCCTGGCAATGCGACAGGGATCTTTTTGAGGTCCTGCGGAAAGCGTAGCGGCGTCTTCCTGAGGCCCGGCGCGCCAACGAGACTGACGGACTGCTCGGCGACGAGCGCATTTTGCCAATCGGCGTCCTGATCAAGCATCGCGGGTTGGTTTGCGAGCACAAGGTCCAGGGAATGATCTCCCAGCCGGGCGAGCAAATCGGTGAAAGCGCCGGAGCGCACGACGAGCTCGACGTCGCGGCGTTTGATCAGCGGCCGTAGAAGTTCGATCTGAAAATTGCGAGAGAGAGTCGTGACGGCCCCCACCCGCAGCGTCTGCCGCATTGACGATCCCAGTCCCTGGAGCGTGCTGAGCAATTCGTCGCCAGACTTGAACACCGCGTTTGCATAACCGAGCGCGATCCGACCTGCTTCAGTAAGCCGCAGCCCGCGTCCGTGTCGCTCAAACAGAGCCTGCCCAAGATGATCCTCGAGGGTTTTGAGTTGAATGGACAACGACGACGGCGACACGTTGAGCCTGCGCGCAGCGCGGGTGAGCCCCCCCTCGTTGGCGATCGCCCAGAAATAGCGCAAGTGGTGATAGTTCAAATAGGCCATTGGGAATTCTGTTTTATAAAATAGAAAATCGCAATATTCGATCCTTTAGAAAAGTTAAGTCCCTGCTTTTCGGCCTACCGCATTTCGCAGGCGATGAGCGGTCCAATCGTTAACGTTCGCTTACACGTCATGACGCCAGCGTCTGCCGCTATTTATTTTCGCGCTGTCCGCTTTACAAATACAGTGTTCACAGCCCGCGACCCGCCTTCGTCAGGTCATTGTTCAAATTGTTGTTTTCTGCGGGAACATCGATGCCCCCAACAGGCTGGGGCTTTATAAGTTTCTCATATTGAAGCGCGTCAAAGGGTTGGATATCGTCGTCGCTTGGCAATTTGCCGCGATCCCAACCTCCGCCAAGCGACCTTATGAGATCGACGCGCGACTTCAAAACGCGCGTCTTCGTTTGCGCCGCGTCTATCCGCGCGGTCAATGTCGCGACCTGCGCATAGATGAGATCGAGGCTTGAATTCAGTCCGCCTTTGTAGAGGTCCATCGTAAGATTTTGCGTCTGCAAGGCGGCGGCGACCGCAGCCTCCAATTTTTGGGCGGAGGCGCTCAGTCGATTTGTGAGGCTTAAACCGTCTTCGACCTCTCTGAATGAATTAAGAACAATCGAGCGGTATTTGTCCTCCGTCTCACGATACACGGACCATGAGCGTTGAAGCTGAGCGCGACGCAAGCCGCCATCGAAGATCGGCATCGAGACGCTGGAGCCGTAAGACCAAAAGCTGTTGGCAAGCTTTACGAGATTGATCCCTCGATCTTCGAAACCGCCGTCGAGCTTGAATTCGACTTTTGGAAAAAAAGCCGCCCGCGCAACGCCAATTTCACGGTTCGCTTGCGCCATCTCGCGCTCGGCCGCCGCTATGTCGGGTCGTCGTTCAAGCAGCGTCGAGGGCAGCCTTTGCGGGATCTTTAGCGGCGTAATTACGAGATTTCGCGCGGCAGAAATCTTGAAGCCGGCTGGAGACGTGTTCACCAGGATCGCGATCGCGTGCTCGGCGACCTCTCGCTGTCCCTGAACTTCGAGCTCCTTCGCCTCGGTGCCGTAGAGCAACGCCTTTGCACGCGCGACGTCGAGTTCAGAGGCGATTTTTCCCAAATAGCGCTGATTGACGATATCAAGCGACTGCTTGTAGTAGGCGATCGACTGTTGGTAGATGCTTTCCTGTGCGTCGTAACCACGCAGGGCGAAATAGTCCGAGGCGATTTCCGCCTGCAAACTCAACTGCGCCAGCGCATATTCCGCCGCCTTCTGCTGTGCGAGATAAGTCTTGGCGCGCGTCTCGTTCCGTAAAGCGTACCATAAATCCGGCTCCCAGGAAGCGATTCCGGAGTCCGATACGGATGTGTCATAGATCGGGTTGAGAGGGCCTCGGAACAGCGCATTTTCGGATTGCTTGTTGTCCGAAGCGCCCAAACCGACATTGACCTGCGGCAGCATATGGGATCTTGACTTCATCATCAGGTCACGCGCCTGGACGAAACGCTCAGCCGCAGCCTGCAGATCCGCGTTCGCCGACATCGCCTGGTCTTCGATCCTGTTCAGAACCGGATCGTGAAAGAGTCGCCACCATTCGGAACGTATCTCCGCATCCGAAGGCCTCGCCTCGACAAAGGGGCTGGACCCACGCCAGGAACCGGGGACGACAAATTGCGGCGGGTCATAAGCGGGCGCGAGATCCACACCGGGCATGGCGTTACAACTCGCAAGAATGAGCGCAATTAGCGACGGCGCGCATCGACGAGCGGCTTTGGTCGGCTTAAAACGCATTCGCAAATTTCTCGGAGGGAGCGATCGGAAAGGGCGCTGAACGACTAACGGCCAACATCGAAGGCCTCAGTTCAGATCGGCCGGATCGATCTCGTAGCCCGGAGCAGAGGTCACAATGCGAACTTGGTCGCCTTCCAGAAGCGCGGCGCTCGGATTGTTGACGATACGATCAGAACGCGAGACGCCCGAGTTTATTTCCATGACGCCGTCAAGGATGCGATTGATATGGACCGGATTGAAATGAATTCGACTCTCGGAGGTGACCACTGCGACCTGAGCGCCCTTTTCCTGAAAGACAAGAGCGCTCGACGGTATCGTCAGGGTGTTTTCTTCGAGCGGAACAGTTAGCCGCACGGCGGCGTAAGAACCGGGCCATAAAATGCGATCGTCATTGTCGATGGTGAACTCCGTCACCGCGGTTCGGGTCGTCGGATCGAATCCGTTCGCTACGGTGAGGAACTTGGCGGTGAAATGCCGATTGGGAAACTGTGGCACCGTTATATCCGCGGTCAATCCCGGCTTGAGGATATGCGCGAATGCCTCCGGGACCGAGATGAAGAGACGGAGTTGATGAATGTCCGCGACGGAGAAGAGGTTCGTTACTGCGCTTTTGTCGCTGATATTGCCATCCTTGTTGATATAGTCTCCGACGTTGATATTGCGTGCTGTTACAACGCCATCGTACGGCGCCACGATCGTCTTGAACTGGAGTTGAGCAGCGAAGTTGTTGACATTGTGTTCGGCCGCCTCCAACTGCGCCTTTTCGGCCTTCATATTGGCCTCCTGGACCGAAATTTCCTGCTCCGAAACGGCATGTGACTTTCGAAGCGCCGTCCAGCGTTCGGCGGTAACGACGGAGAGATTATATTTGGCGCGCTCGGCTTCTAGCGCGGCCTTGGCTTGAGAATATTGCGCGTCGAGCGCGGGCGTATTGATTTCCGCGAGGACGTCGCCTTTCTTCACTTGCGCGCCATAGTCCTTGTACCACATCTTCACATAGCCAGAGACTTGGCCGTAAATTGGCGCCTGGAACCATGCCTCGACATTTCCCGGAAGCGTAATCGTTTCGGTCGGAGCGCCGGGCTTCGCCGTCGTTATGGATACGGTCGGGACTGCGTTTGCGAGCGTCTCTTCTCGGATGGCGTCCGCTTCCCGCTGTCGCGCGTAAAACACCAAGCCGAGCAAGACGACCATGGCCAAGGCGACCGCATATCGCGTTCTTTTTTCCTGAAAGTCCGGACTGACATAGCGAAGCAGATCAGTGGTCATGGATGGCCTCGTTCTTTTTAGGCGTTCGCTTGTAGACGAGCGTGTAGACGCACGGCACGAAGAGAAGCGTTGCAAAAGTCGCGATGATCAGTCCGCCGATAACGGCGCGGCCGAGCGGCGCGTTTTGCGAGTTGCTCATCGACATTGGCAACATGCCGATGATCATCGCCGATGCGGTCATAATGACCGGACGAATGCGAGAATATCCGGCTTCAAGCGCGGCGAGCATGGCGTCGCCATGCAGTTCAAGTCGCTCCCGCGCATAGGCGACCACGAGAATGGCGTTAGCGGTCGCCGTTCCCATGCACATGATCGCGCCAGTTAATGCGGGCACCGAAAGATTCGTGTGCGTGAGAAAGAGCGACCACGCAATTCCGGCGAGCGCGCCAGGCAAGGCCGTAATGATGATGAAAGGATCGAGCCAGGACTGGAAGTTGACCACGATCAGAAGGTAGATGAGAACGATCGACGCGACGAGGCCGCCGATCAGTTCGACATATGCGCTATGCATCATTTCAGCCTGACCGTGGACTTCGAGGCTCGAGCCGCGGGGGAGTTCGTGCTCCATTTCCTTCGAAGCGGCCTTTACGTCGGCAAGCACGCCTCCAAGGTCTCGCCCTTCCGCCGACACATAGATATCGAATAAGGGCATGATATTCGCGTGAGTCACTACGCCCGGCGTTCCGACCGCCGAGATCGACGCCACGCTGCCAAGGAGCTGCACCTCATCCGGCGACGCCTCTCCCTCGGTCTTGTTGACGGGAACGGTTAGCAGATCTTGCACCCGCGTAATCTGCGGCTGGGGGGTGTAGACGTTGATCTGATATGAATTGCCCGTCTTCAGATCGAGCCAGAACTGCTGATCGACTTGCTGGCTTCCGGAAAGGGTCATTAGCAAATTGGCTGCGATATCCTTTTCCGTGAGCTTCACGCCCAGGCCTAAGGAGCGATTTCCTTCGACAAGTATCGTGGGGGTGCGCATCGTCTGCTGGATGACGACATCGGCGGCGCCGCTCACCTTGCGGAGCCTATTCGCCAATTTGCGCGCAAACGCATAGCTTGTGTCCTGGTCGCCGCCATTGATTTGCACGTCGATCGGAGAGGGAGATCCGAAGTTCAGAATCTTGGCGGTGAGGTCCGCGGGTTGAAATGTGAATTCCGTTCCCGGATATCTTTCATAGAGGCCCTTGCGCAGGATTCGGCGATAGTCCCAGACTGGAGAAGCATCGTTTCTCAGCGTAATCGTCATATCGCAGTCCTGCGCGCCGATGGTCGGCGTCGGGATGAAGGCGAGATTATGCGGACCAACTGGAAGGCCACAGTTGCTGACGATCCCTTCCACTTGACCCGGCAGCATCCGCTCGATGTCGTTCGAGACGAGCGTCGCGATGCGGCCCGACACTTCAATGCGCGTGCCGAGCGGCGCGCGCATATGCATTTGAAGGGTTCCGGACTTGATCTCCGGAAAAAACTCCTGGCCGTTAAAGTAGAAGAGACTCAACGACGCGACAGCGAGCACAAGAAAGACCGCCACAAAGCGCGCGCGATTTTGCAGCGTCGCGTTCAAAAGTTCGTTGTAGCGATCGCGGAAATTCTGAAAGCCGCTTTCAAAACCCTTCTGTATGCGCACGAAAAAGTTCGGCTTGTCGCCGGAATGATCCGCCGGAACAGGTATGGGAACGGCAAAATGAGATAGCCCACCGTCGCCGGCGAGAGCAGCTCTCTCCGCATCGATCTCGGCAAGGGCATAAATTTCTTCTGGCGTCGGATATTTTCTGCCGCCTGAGGGAGAGGGATTCTCGTCCTCAATCGCGTGATCGGCTCCATGATCATGCGGCGCGTTATGACCAACGAGGAGGTATTTAGCCATCGTTGGGACCAAAGTGCGCGACAGAATGAAGGACGCCGTCATCGCGAACATCACGGCTTCCGCCATCGGCGTAAAGAGATAGCCGGAGACGCCGGTGAGTTCAAAAAGCGGAAACCAGACGATGATGATGCAAAGGGTCGAGACGAAAGTCGGGATGACGATCTGATTCGCCGCGTCGATAATCGCCGTTTCCAACGGCTTTCCCATCTCAAGGTGCGTGTCGATATTTTCGATCATGACCGTCGCGTCATCGACGAGAATGCCAACTGCGAGCGCGAGACCGCCGAGTGTCATCACATTGATCGTTTGACCCGCCCAATGAAGGCAAATAATAGCCGTGAGAATAGACAACGGAATTGAAGTTGCGATAATGACCGTGGCCCGCCAGGAGCCTAGGAACAGGAGAACTACGACGCCCGTCAGCGCCGATGCGAGGGCCATTTCCCGCAGGACGTCGATGATCGAATCGTCGACAAACACCGATGCGTCGTTAAGCAGCTCTACCTTCACGCCCGGAGGCGCAATTTGTTCGATTCTGGGTATCGCTTTCTTGATTCCGTCGACGACCTCGAGAGTTGACGCTTCGCCGCTTTTCATGACGACGATCAGGACGGATTGTTTGCCGTCGACCAGGACGGCGTTGATCTGCGGCGGTCCGCCTAGCCGCACGTCCGCCACGTCGCGCATATAGATTGTAGCGTTTCCAACGGTTTTGATTGGGATGTTATTGAAATCAGCGACTTGCATCGGCGTGGCGTTGGTTTGCACCATCCAATCTGTCGCTTTGAGTTTCATATCGCCCGCTGGAAGCACGATGCTTTGTCTGCCGAGAGCATTGTGCACGTCTGCCGCGGTGAGGTGGCGCGCGAGAAGTTTTTGCTGATCCAGAGAGACGAGAAGCTGCTTGTCCTGTCCTCCATATGGATGCGGCAGGATGGCTCCAGGGATGGTGACAAGGAACGGACGGATCTTGTTTTTGGCGAGGTTGTAGAGATCCGCGGGAGTCAGGTTTTCCGCTGTGACCTTGAGCATCGCCACGGGCACGGATGACGCCTCCAGCCGCATGACCATGGGCGGAGAAATGTCTGGCGGGAGCTGTTTGGTGACGGTTTGCGAGATCGAATCAATATCGGCTTCAGCCGCCGCAAGATCCACGCCCGGTTGCAGGAAGATTTTGATGATGCTGCTGCCATAGTAGGAATGGCTCTCGAGATGCTCGATGCCCTCGACATTCGATGTTAGCTGCCGCTCGTAGAGATAGGTTATGCGGCCCGACACCTCCGTCGGCAGAAGTCCCGCATACGCCCATACGACCGCGACAACGGGAATCTTGATATTTGGAAAGACGTCGGTCGGCGCTTTGAATACCGCCATTACGCCGAATATTATGATGCATATGGATAGAACAATGAATGTGTAGGGACGACGAAGAGCAAGCACCACCACGCCATTCATCGGCACGCTTCCATGTTGGTTTCGCTATTTGTGATTGACGCGAGCGCGCATTGAGATTGTGGCACGCTATTTATTGACAATGGCGTCAATTAGCTGGCCAATGTCGCATTCATTGTCGCACATATCACCGCGTTGTGAGTTACAGTGACAATAGATACGCTGAATTCATTTCATCTATATTTCGATATAGCCGCCGCATTTGCCACTTCATTTCGTAAATACGGCATGAACGTGTCTCGTGTGGCGCCATCTGCAGTATTAAATTGGCATTAATGCTTTGAACGCCGCCGGTTGAGGCAAGCGCAGGAGAACGGCTCCCTGCGACCCAGTCTAAGCGGAACCGTTTGTTAAAGTGATTTCTTTTTTTTTGATATCTTGTTCAATTTAATAGAACGATCGCGGCGTCGACGCCAATGCCAATTGCGCCGAAACGTCAGAGCTAATTTTCGGGGCTTGCCCGGGCAAAACGGGCTCGGGCTTGGCGCGCGCCGGCGCCGATTCCGTCCTTCCCGGCACAGATCGTCCAGCGAAAGCGCGGCAGCGCTCCTTCAGGATCCTGAAGAAGCGGAACCCTAGATTAAGATTGGGGCGTTTCGGGGGAACCAGGTCAACCGGATCCGGCAAGGCATTCCGCCATTCGAAACAACGCGCGATCGCACGCTGTGGCGGATTCGAACGCGATCTCGCCACGGTCGAAAATATTGAGCACATGGAAAAGCAATTTCGGAGCGATCAGCTCACTCATACTCCGACAGGACAAGAACGAAAGACGCCGCCATTTTGCGTCCTACAGCGCATGACGATTAAGCCAATATAGGCGCGGATTGCTTCGCCGAGGCCAGCTGCGCACGTATCCATTCATACAAGACCTGCGTGCCCGCCCCGGTGCGCGCTGAGACTTCCACAATTTCAGCGTCCGGATTGACAAGACGAATGTTTTCTCTCGCCCGCTCCATCGAAAAATCGAGATGCGGCAAAAGATCGATCTTATTGAGGATGACGATCCCGGCAGCGCGAAACATATGCGGATATTTCAGCGGCTTGTCCTCGCCTTCCGCTGTCGAATAGATGACCGCCTTGGCGCGCTCGCCCAGATCGAATAGGGCCGGGCATACGAGGTTGCCCACATTCTCGATGAAAACGACGGAGCCCGCCGTGGGCCTGAGCTCGGCGAGAGCTTGCACGATCATCTCAGCGTCTAAATGGCAACCGGTTCCGGTGTTGAGCTGAACGACGGGCGCGCCGGCCGCGCGAATGCGCGCGCCGTCGTTGGAGGTCGCTTGATCCCCCTCAATGACAAACAGTGAAAGCTCCATCGCCAAATCCGCGATGCTACGTTCTAGCAGCGTCGTTTTTCCGGCCCCTGGAGAACTAACCAGATTGAGCGCGACAATCTCACGGCCTGCAAACCATGCGCGACATTTAGCGGCCGCCGCGTCGTTCTTGGCGAGAATGCGCTTTTCGATTTCCACATGATGATTGGATTGGCCATGAGGGCGGCCGTCATGATCGTGATCATGATGATGGCGATCATGGTCGTGAGTGTGATGTTCGTCGTGGGAATGACTGTGCCCGTGGTCTCCATGCGCAGCTTCTCCATGCGCATGGAAGTGGCCGTGTTCATCCATCGCGGCGATCGGCGCGCTCGCGCCCGTCTGCATGTTGGTCATCGTGGCTCCTTCGCCCTGGCAGCCGCAGCTCGCGCACATTACATAGCCTCTTCGAGTTCGATGCTTTTGATGTTTAGTTCCTCGCCCCGCAAACGCTGGAACTGACGGGAGCCGCAGGGGCACGCCGAAAGCATGTCGGGCGTCGGGAAATCCGCCCCGCAGATTTCGCAGCGCGCCTCGGCGTCGACTTCCCGGATATCCAGAGTTGCATCCTCGACCGGCGTGCCTCGGGCGACCTCCGGAAAGCAGAAAGCGATGGCCTCAGGCTCGACGCCAGATAATTTGCCGATCTCAACCGTCACGCGGCGCACCATACGACCGGCGGCGACTTCCGCCACCAGTTCGACGATGTTGCAAACGATCGACAGTTCGTGCACGTCAGCTTCCTCAACAAATGCGCGGCAGTTGCTCGCCGACCAGCATGTCGACGATGCGGCGGCCTCCGAAAGTCGTGCGCATGGTGACTCGGCCAGGCTCGCCGGCGACCACTTTGCCGATGATGCTCGCCGCTTTACCGAGCGGATGCGCGCTCATCGCGCCGAGCGCCTGCTGGGCCTCCTCGGGCGGCGCAATCGCAACGATCTTGCCTTCATTGGCGAGGTAGAGGGGATCGAGGCCGAGAATGTCGCAAAAGCCGCGAACTTCGTCGCGAAGCGGCGTCGCTGATTCTTCAATCTCGATCGCGACCTGGGCGGCCTCGGCGATTTCGTTGAGAACGGTCGCCACTCCGCCCCGCGTCGGATCGCGGATGAACCGCGTGTTCGGCGCGGCGCGAAGCAAAGCCCCAACGAGATCCTGCAGCGGCGCGCAGTCGCTTTCGATCGGCGATTGCAAGGCCATGTCGCCGCGGGCGCAAAGAATCGCCGCGCCATGATCGCCGAGCAGTCCGTTGACGAGCACGGCGTCGCCCAATCTGGCGCGATGCGCTCCGAGTTCGACGCCGGCGGGAACGACGCCAATGCCCGTGGTGGTGATGAACATTCCGTCGCACGCGCCCTTGTTCACGACCTTGGTGTCGCCGGTAACGATGGCTACCCCGGCGCCTCGCGCCGTCGAAGCCATCGATCCGGCGATCTGACGCAGGAAGTCGATAGAAACGCCTTCCTCGATAATGACGGCGCAAGAGAGATAGAGCGGCGTCGCCCCTCCAACGGCGAGGTCGTTCACGGTGCCGCAGACGGCGAGCTTGCCGATATCGCCCCCGGGGAACACCAGCGGATCAATCACGAATGAATCGGTGGAGAACGCCAGCCGATCGCCCTGACAAGCGAGTTCGGCAAGATCGAGTCGCGCCTGATCGTCGAGCGGCGCGAGCAGCGGGTTATCGAAGGCCTCGACAAACACATCGTCAATCAAATCCTTCATCGCCTTGCCGCCGCCGCCATGGGCAAGCGTCACGGTCGGCACATGTACCTTGCCGCGCGGACGCCTGGGAATGAAGGAAATCACGTTCATGCCGCGCCCGCCTCCACCGCCGCTTCGTCGCTTCGGCGTCTAACGCCGCCATATTGATAATAGGCTGCGCAAGCGCCTTCCGACGACACCATCAGCGCCCCGAGCGGCGTTTCCGGAGTGCACGCGCTCCCGAACACCTTACATTGCCATGGCTTGATGACGCCCTTGAGCACTTCGCCGCACTGGCAAGATTTGGGATCGGCGATTTTCAGGTTGGGCATCGCGTATTTGCGCTCGGCGTCGAAGCCCGCATATTCGGCGCGCATCTTCACGCCGGAATGATCGATCGAGCCGAGCCCGCGCCACTCGAAGAATTCGCGGAGCTCATATACGCGCGCAATGGCCTCGAGCGCGACAGCGTTGCCCGATTCAGGCGCAGCGCGGGCGTATTGATTCTCGATCTCGCAGCGGCCTTCCCTGATCTGCTTGAGCACCATCCAGATCGACTGCAGGATGTCGAGCGGTTCGAAGCCCGCAATCACCATCGGCCTTTTGTAATAGCGCGCGATAAACTCGTAGGGCGTGTTGCCGATCACCACTGATACGTGGCCGGGTCCCAGGAAGCCGTCGAGGCGCAGATCGGGACTGTCGAGGATCGCCTTAATGGTCGGCACGATCGTGATGTGGTTGCAGAACACCGAAAAGTTCTCGACGCCGTCACGTTCGGCTTGCAGCACGGTCAGCGCCGTAGAGGGCATCGTCGTCTCGAAACCGATGGCGAAGAACACCACCTCCCGGGACGGATTTCGCCGCGCGAGAGCAAGCGCGTCCATAGGCGAATAGACCATGCGCACGTCGCAGCCGTCGGCCTTGGCCTGCAACAAGCTTTTGCGGGAGCCCGGCACGCGCATGGCGTCGCCAAAGGTCGTAAAGATCACGTTCGGACGTTCAGCTATGGCGACGCAATCATCAATGACGCCCATCGGCAACACGCAGACGGGACAGCCAGGTCCGTGCACAAGCTCGATGGATTTTGGGAGCATGCCTTCAATGCCATAGCGGAATATGGAGTGAGTATGCCCGCCGCACACCTCCATAATCTGCAGCGGCCGGCTTTGGTCGCGCTTAATTCCCGCAACCAGCCGCTCGATGTCCTTGACCAAAAACTCCGCTTTGGCCCGATCGCGAAATTCGTCGACATATTTCATGCCGCGACTTCCTTGTTTGCGGCCGAACCGCGAGTATCGGCCAGCAGCGTGTGCACGAGGTCCCAGAGGATGTGATAGGCGTTGACGTGACACTCCTGGATGCGATGGATCGACGTTGTCGGCACGACGAGACAATGGTCGCAGACTCCAGCGGACGCCATTTTGCCGCCGTCGCCTCCAGAGAGGCCGATCGTCGTCAGGCCCATCTCCTTGGCCTTGGCGAAGGCCGCGATTAGATTTGTCGAATTGCCGCTCGTGGAGAAGCCTACCAAACCATCTCCCGACCGCCCATGGGCGATAATCTGCCGCGCGAATATGTGTTCGAAACCGACGTCATTGCCGACCGCGGAAATCATTGCGGTATCGGCGACCAAATTTATCGCGGCGAGCGCCGGCCGACCGGCGGTGATCGGATGGAGGAACTCCACAGCGAGATGGGAGGCGTCGCAGCTCGAGCCGCCATTGCCCATGGTGAACATCCGGCCGCCCCGCCGATAGACCGCGGCCAACGCTTTGGCGGCATGGACCAGGCTATCGCCCTGCTCGCGGAAAAACCTGGCGTTGGTTTCGCGCGAATCCCGCGCCTTCTCCTCGACAGAGTGCAGCAAGGCGGCGTCGACAGCGGCAGGATCCTGCTGGTCGCCATGGAGGAACGGATAAAGGCTCTCCAATACGCTCTTGCTGCACATGAATTCTATTCCTCCGCGACGAACGCCCTGGACGCTGCTCGCATGTTTTCCATCTCGGCCTGAACTTCGCCGAGCTCTTGAAGCAATCTTAATGTCTCGGCGGCTTCCTCCTCATTTATCCGGCTCATCGCAAAGCCCACGTGGATGAGGACCCAATCTCCGACGCAGGATTCGACTGGATGCGCCTCATCGACCACGCAAGCAATATTGATTTGCCGTCGCACCCCGCTCACATCCACGGTCGCAACGAGATCGTCGGCGTCATCTATGCTGACGATGCAGCCGGGAATGCCGAGGCACATGTTTTGTCCTTTCGGATTGCGATCGCGTTGGCTCGGATGACATGCGCCGCGCCGATGGCCGCTTGGCCTAGCGAAAGCCCGCCATCATTGGCGGGAACTTGCGCATGCGTCAGCGTCTTAAATCCGGCCTCTCTCAGTCTCTCGACCGTGCTCTCGAACAGCACGCGATTCTGAAAGCAACCGCCCGACAGCGCGATCGTCTCGAAATATCTCCGGGTCGCCAGCCGCGTGGCGACTTCGACGATCGACTGGGCCAGACCAAGATGGAAGCGGCGCGCGATTACCGCCGCCGAAACGCCCCGTTGCAGATCATCGAAAATTGCGCGCCATAGCGGCGCTGAGCCAATCTCCATCAGACCCGCGTCAGGGCGATCCAAAATCTCCAAATCGTAGCCCTCTCGCACGTCGACCCGCGTCGCTGCGAGAGACTCGAGCAGCGCCGCGGCTTCGCCCTCGTAAGCCTGACGATCGGCGCAGATGTCGAGCGCGGCGGCCACCGCATCGAACAAGCGTCCGCAAGACGAGGCCAATGGCGCATTAATGCCCCGCGCCATCATGCGCTCGAGCAAGGCCAGCGGCTTGCCGTTCAATGCAGCCCATTTGGACGGATCTGCGAGACCGGCGGCGCCTGCGGCCTTTGCGGCCATCACATGCGCATAAAGATTCCGCCAGGGTTCGCGCGCCGCCCGAGAGCCGCCAAGCATCGCGACGGGCGTCAATCGCGCTAACCGTTCGTAGCCAACATAGTCGGCGAGCAAGAATTCGCCGCCCCATATCGTGTTGTCGTCACCGAATCCCAGGCCATCGAGAACGACGCCAAGCACCGGCGGCGCATCGAAGGATCGGCCGTTTTCAGCAAGACAGGCGGCGACATGGGCGTGATGGTGTAGCGCCTCAATGACAAGCGCCCCGCGCCGATCCGCCTCGATCCGCCCGCGTTTCGACGAGAGATATTCGGGATGGCGGTCGATCACGATCGCCGATGGCGCGTGATCGAACATCCGCTCATAGAGCGCGAGGTTCTTGCGATAGTCATCGAAGGTCGCGGCGTTCTCGAGATCGCCCTGATGCTGCGACAGGATCGCCTGACCCTCCTTGACCAGGCAAAAGGCGGCTTTGAGCTCTCCCCCCATCGCCAAAAGGTCCGGCGCGCGATCAAAGCCCGCCGGGAGCCGAAGCGGCGATGGCGCATAGCCGCGCGCGCGGCGAAGAACCCTTGGCCGCCCGCTCATAACGCGTACGACCGAGTCATCCACCCGATTGGCGATGGCGCGGTCATGTACTAACGCAAAGGATGCCACATCGGCCAGGTCTCGACGCGCGTCTGCATCATCGATTATCGCTGGCTCGTCCGAGAGGTTGCCGCTGGTCATCACCAGCGGTATGTCCAGTCCCTGCAACAGCAAAAAATGCAACGGCGTCGTCGGCAGCATGAATCCAAGCGTGTCGAGTCCCGGCGCTACTGTGTCGGGCAAGCGCGCCGGGCCGTCCGCGCGCAACAAGACGATCGGCGCATGAACGCTCGTGAGCTCGCGCTCCTCGACGGCGTCGACCGCGCAGAAGCGGCGGATGACGGCAAGCTCGCGCGCCATGAGCGCAAAGGGCTTGGCGTCGCGGCGCTTCAGCCGGCGCAGACGCACAATTGTCTCGGGTCTCGTGGCGTCGCAGGCGAGGTGATAGCCGCCCAGCCCTTTGATGGCGATGATCTCGCCTCGAGCGAGGAGACGCGCGGTTGTTTCGATAACGTCGGCGTCGCCCGAGCGAGGAATCGCGCATCCGCTCAAAGCAATCAGCGACGCCGAAGGCCCGCAGCGCGGGCACGCCATAGCTTCGGCATGGAACCGCCGATCCTTCGGATTGCGATATTCAGCCTCACAGGCCGCGCATAGCGGGAAAGGCCTCATGGTCGTCGTCGCGCGGTCGTAGGGAATCGCCGTCACAATGCTGAGGCGCGGCCCGCAATGCGTGCAATTGGTGAATGGATAACGATAGCGTCGTTCGCCGGGATCGCGCATTTCCGCCGCACATGCCGCGCACAGCGCCGCGTCGGGCGCGACCTGTGTGCGGGCGGGCCCCTCGATGCTTTCGGCGATGCGAAACTCGTGCGGCAGTTCGCCACCGTAACGCCGCCTCTCGATGCCGTCGATATGGGCCAGCGGCGGAGGGTCGCGCTCTATCTGCTGAATCAGAGCGGCGATGCGCGATTGATCGCCTCTGACCCGGAGCAACACGCCTTCGCCGTCATTGAGAACCTCGCCAGAAAGCCCCAATTCGCGCGCCATGCGCCAGACAGCCGGGCGAAAGCCGACGCCCTGAACGCGGCCGCGCACACGAAATTCGAACGCTGGCGATTGTTCTACCGTTACGAAGCTCATGGGTTTGGCTCGCTCAGCCTCACATGTTGCTGATCTTGAAATAGCGATAGATGTCCCTGGCGTTCATAATCAGCAACCCAACGACGATAACGCCGAGGATAATACCCGCAATTGCCCATCCGCTCATGATTTTGCTCCCCGCTCGCTCGACCGCTGCACGTCGGACGGCGCCAAGATGGAGTCGCGTTGCGCTGCGATCATTTCGTCAATCAGCTCTTCGATCGTCTCGGTTGCGACGCCCACCGCCGCCGCGACGGGTTCGCTCAAACCGATGACGCCTTCGTCGCCGCCTAAGTAGAGCGGCTCGCAGGCGACAAGCACCACCCGCCGGCAACTTCCGCCGAGCGCCGAAACCAGTCGAAGCGCTTTCGCCGGATCGAGTTCATGCGGCGACAGCGCCAAATCCTCCGGCGCCGGCGCGCCCGCCTCGGCGCGCTCTGGCTCCACTACCGAGACGACGCCAGGCGTTTCCCCCCGTTGCGCCGCGTCGACGAGAATTACAGCGTCGTAGCCATCCATCAGCGCGTAGGTCAGATCGATTCCACGAATGCCGAAGTCGATCACCTGTACGCCGTCCGGCAGCGCGGCATGCGCAAGCCTGCGAGCCACTTCGACTCCGAAGGCGTCGTCGCCGCAAAAAATGTTGCCCACGCCGGCCACGAGGATGGAGGTCATGGCGTTTCTCCCGTGGCGAGCGGCTCGATTTCGTCCCGGCTGAAAAAGAAACGATGTCCGGGATATCCAGCGGCGCCGAGATCGCGGCCCGGGTCGTCAAGCAAAGTTACGGCGACGTGGACGCGGTCTTCGAAGTCGCGTTCGATGGCCTCGACGATCGCGACCTTATCTTCGAGCGCCATGTCCAGGATGTCGCCGCCCGACTTGGGATGCAGCCGCACGCGGGCGCCAACCGAAAGATTTAAGCCGCTTTCCAATAGCGAGACCAACCGAGGCTTCTCAACCGCCTTTGTTTCCGACAGCGGGTCATGCACATCGGTCGCAGATGGACCGTTGCGCATGACTCCGTGCAGCCGCGCCATATCCTCCGCGGTAAGCGCATGAGTGCGTTCGAGGAGAGCGCGCGCGCGCGCGTCGACGGAGGACATCTCGCGCTTCTCGGCGTCGGTCATCGCGAGAATGCGGAGCGTGAGAATTTCATCGATCTCCGTGCCGTCGAACAGCTCCCCGGCGCTTTCCGGCGCGATCGCGGGATTGTCGTAAAGAATGATCGGCGATGACAGCATGGCGCTATTGTCCTCGCCGCCGACCAGCACGGGGAAGGTCCCGGCATTCTGGCATTGCGCCACGTCCGCGCGAAGATCGTCTGGAGGTTCGAGCAGCGAGACAAAAGCGCCATCGCGGACTGTGAGGATGGAATGCGTGGAAGCGAATGCGCGCAGTTGGGCGGCGGCCCGATCGGTAAGAATCTCATTTGAAAGCGGCGTGATATTCTCGATCCGAATCGTGAGCTTCCATAAGTCGGACGCGAGCTTTCGCGCTTTCGTTTCGATGAGGCCTTCGATCGCATGAGACGTGCGAATGAGCGCCCCGACGACGGCTCCGTCACGCGCGCATATCGGCTCCAATTCGCGCGCCGCCTCGAAGCGGAACGGCATGACGCTGGTTTGGCTAGTCAAATCATCGAGGCCGAGGCCGCGGAGGGAGATCTCACGCTCGATCGCCTCCTCCCAAGGCAGCAATTCCCGCCCGTCGACGTTGAGGCTATGAACCAACGTCAGCGCCGGCTCGCCATCCGTAGGCAACGCGCGCGCCGGCGACGCAAGACATCCGACCTCGCGTTTCACGATTTGAAGGAAACGGACATGCGCATCAACCGCCGCCCGGCCGCCGCCGCGCACGAGAACCTGCGTCTCCATATGCGAGGCGTCGCCTTGCCGATCAAACGCAATGGGAAAGACGCCCCCGAAAGTCCAGCGCTGTCGATTCTTTATCGACGACGGTCGATAAGGGTAGAGGATATAGCCCTCGTAAAGAACGGCGTTAGCCACATCCTTGATTCGGTCGAGTTTCATGGCGCACTCGCCGCGCTGGCGTCGAGCAGCTCTTGCAAGGCGCTCTCAAAAGTCGGAAGCCCTCTGCGTCGCCGGTAGCGGTACAGCTGTTCGAAAGCATCCCGTTGCAGGCAGAGCCACAGACTATGCGGATAGTAATGCTCCATCATATCGCGCCACACCGAAACCGGCAGCCGGTAGGCGCAGTCCTTGGTCCAGGCGATCTGGCTGATTTGCAACCGGCCTTCGCCGTCGCGGTAAAAAATCGAGCCGCTGAACAGGAAATTGAGCGGCACGTCGCCCCGCTCGAGGCCATGAAAGTATTTCGTCGCCGCGATATTGAAATCATAGCTGCAGGGCACCGGTAGATCGACTTTGCACGCGGCGCCGAAGGCGGGCGTGGCCATTCCTGCATGCGTCCAAAGAAGACTGCGAAGCGTCTCGCCCCAGCGCGACGGCTCGCCGAACAGATCCGATAGGCGGTCATGCTCGTCGCCGTCATAGCGCCGCCGAGTCGGCTCGATGCGGATCTGGCAGTTGAGCATCACATTGAGCACCGGCAATTCCGGCGTCTTGTTAACGACGCGCAGCGCGAACAGCAGCAGCGGCGCAGCCGAATGCTTCTCGACCTTGACGTCCTCAATGGCGAAGTCGAGATCAACCATGGACCATGTCTCCCGGAGCGATCTCGTCGCGCAGCTTCGTGAAATAATCATGCACCGCGTCCCAGACCTCGGCGCCGCCAGACAAGCCGCGCCAATGCATACGGATCAACCCAATCAGCGAATAGCAACGATCGATCGAAACGCGGTAATATTCGCGCGCGCCATTCATGCGATTGACCAGCAACGCCTCGACGTCAGGGTCGAGATCGGCCAGCATCGGATGGGCTGCGACCACGCGCGTCCAAGCGGCGACGCCAAGTTGCGACTGCGTTGCGCCTGCCGGTCCGGGATAGATAGCTACCGGGCCTTGCGCCGGCGTGCTGTGGAAAACGAAGGCGAGATCGATCGGAATCCGGAAGTCGTCCCATTCCGCGTCGGTAAGATTAAAGTCGGTCAGCGCATGAGTGCGAACAACTAACGCGACAAAGCGGTCACCCGTCCCTAGTACCAGCGCACATTGTGGACAGGCGCAAAAGAACTTCCCTGTCGCGCGTTCGATGAGGTGCGAATGCCGCGGGGCAATGGCCTTCGAGCAGAAGTCGCAATGCTCCTCCCGCTCGGCGACGACGAAACGCCGCAGCTTAGACGCCCAATTGCCGGGCCGCGTCCTTTCCATCGATCTGCTCTCTCTCCCGGGGGGGCGGTTCCGCGTATATCGCCGTCATGTCCAGTTCGATCAGGATGTCGTCGAGGTCGGGCGCGGCGTCGACCAGGATATTTTCGATCTCCAGCCGCAACTGATCCGGCGGCTCCGCGCGGCCATTCCTTTGCAGCTGAACGATTGCCGACGTTGGTCCGGCGCTCACCAGATCCACACGGAGGCCGCTTGCGCTCCATTGCGGTTGCATGCGTGCGATCGCCTCGCACAGACGCTCTCCGGCGCTACGCGGATGTAGTCCATGCAGCAGCCAGATCGCACGGACATGTGGATCCTTCGCCAGTTGCTCGATCAGCGTCGGCCCTTCGGCCCGCGCCGCAATGATTGCGTTGAGACGCTCGAGCGAAAGCCGATGCACGTCCAATACCACCTCCAGTAGCGCCCGCGCCGCCTCACGTCCCTTGCTGTCCGCAATGTCATTGAGGTCGGCGGTCAACGCTTCCAGCCGGATCAAGGATTGCTCCAGCGCAGCGTCGTCGTGAAGGTCGCCGCTCATTCACTATCCCTTCCGCGACGCGCCAAACATCGGCGAATGCGTTGTTTTGACCGTCTTGCCGCCGCCGACATACATATGCACGCCGCATGGCAAGCAGGGATCGAAGCTGCGCACCGCCCGCATGATATCGATGCCCTTGAATTTGTCCGGCCCGTTCTCCTCGAAAATCGGCGTGTTCTGAACGGCGTCCTCGTAAGGGCCCGGCGTTCCGAAATCGTCGCGCGGCGTCGCGTTCCACGGCGTCGGCGGATAGGGATGATAGTTGGCGATCTTGCCGTCCTTTATAACGAGATGATGGGACAGCACGCCTCGCACCGCCTCGTGGAAGCCGCAGCCGATGGCCTCGTCCGGAACCTTGAATTCCGTCCAGGTCTTTGTGCGGCCCGCCTGCACTTCGGCGAAAGCTCGCTCCAGGAAATAGTAAGCCGCCGCCGCGCAATATGCCTGGAAGTAGGTGCGCGCCCGATCACGCTCGATCGCATTGCTCCACTTCGGCGCCTTCCATTCAAACTCGACCGCTGGTTTGAGCGCGGTTTTAGGCAGATGGATCTTGACGCTATGGCCAGTGGCTTTCACAAAACCTCCAATGTCGACGAGGCCCGCGAGCGCGGTGGAAAACAGGCGCGCGAAAGCGCCGCCGCCGGTATCTAGCGGAAGATGATCGCCGCTGCTTTTGTCCAGCCAACGCGGGCACATTACCCAGGAGTAATTCTTGTTGAAGTCCCGCTTCTGGGGCCTGGGAATGGTCGTCTGATTCCAGGGATGCTTTTGATCGACCGGATTGCCCAGCGGGTCCGTCTTGACGAAGGTTTCGCAATTGTCCCAATCGTCATAGTACGACTGCCCGCGCAGGATTCGGATTTGCAAATTGATGTCGACGAGATCGTTCGTGACGAGTTTGCCGTCAACGACGACGCCAGGCGTCACAAACATCTTGCGGCCCCAGTCGGTCATGGTTTTATAGCTGTAGTCGCAATGATCAGGATCCTGGAACGCGCCCCAGCATCCAAGCAGGATGCGCCGGCGGCCGACCTCCTCATAGCCAGGCAGCGCCTCGTAAAAGAAATCAAACAGATCGTCGTGCAGCGGCACGCATTTCTTCATGAATTCGGCATAGCGCACGAGTCGCGTCAAATATTCGGTGAACAGCTGCACCGACGGCACAGTGCCGACGCCGCCGGGGTAAAGCGTCGATGGATGGACATGGCGTCCTTCCATGAGGCTAAACATTTCGCGGGTATAGCGGGCGACTAGCAAGGTCTCACGATAGAACTCGCCGGTGAAGGGATTGAGCGCGGTCATGATGTCGGCGATAGTGCGATACCCGTGCGCATCTGAATTCGGCGCCGCCGTTTGCTGCGCTTTGGCCCAGACGCTCGGATTGGTTTCCTTGACCATCTGCTCACAGAAGTCGACGCCGACCAGATTGTCCTGGAAGATGTTGTGGTCGAACATATATTCTGCGGCCTCGCCGAGATTGATGATCCATTCCGCCAACGCAGGCGGCCTGATGCCATAGGCCATATTCTGCGCATAAATCGAACACGTCGCGTGATTGTCGCCGCAGATGCCGCAGATGCGGCTGGTGATGAAATGGGAATCGCGCGGATCTTTTCCTTTCATGAAAATGCTATAGCCGCGAAAGATCGACGACGTGCTGTGACATTCCGCGACGCGGCGTTTCTCAAAGTCGATCTTGGTGAAAATCCCAAGACTGCCAACGATTCGGGTGATCGGATCCCAATTCATCTCCACGAGATTGCCGGGAGCCTTGTTGGCGCTGGACGGCGCCGAAGGTATTGTTGCAGTTTCGGCCATGATGGCGGTCCCTTGACTTAGAGTGGGTGAGTCTTGTTTGGCCGATCAGGATCGTAACCGGTGGCGTAGGCGGGCTTCCTGTTGCGCCACTTCGGCTCTCTGTTAAGCGTGTGGTTGGTGATCTTGCGGAGGTTGCGGATGAGGAGGCCATATGGCTTGATCAGCGTCGATGAGAGGCGCGCGCCGGGCGGCTCGTCCATGAAGGGCATGAATTTATCGGGAAAGCCGGGCATGGTGCAGCCGATACAAATGCCGCCAACATTTGGGCAGCCGCCGAGCCCGGCGATCCATCCCCGCTTGGGCACGTTGCACTGGACCACGGGACCCCAGCAGCCCATCTTCACCAGGCATTTCCGCGAGCCATACTCATGCGCGAACTCCGCCTCTTCGTAATAGGCGGCGCGGTCGCATCCTTCATGGACGGTGGGACCGAATAGCCAGCGAGGCCGACCGAGCTTGTCGAGCGGAATCATCGGCGCCAAGCCCGCGAGCTGACGCAGCAGATAGAGAAAGGTTTCCATGAAATTGTCCGGCTGGACGGGACAGCCGGGCACATTGACGATCGGGAGCCCAGCCTTGGATTTCCATTCAGCCCCGAGATAATCTTGAAGTCCCATGCAGCCGGTCGGGTTTCCTTTCATGGCGTGGATTCCGCCGAATGTGGCGCATGTGCCAGCGCCGATCACGGCGATCGCTTTCGGCGCCAGTCGGTCGATCCATTCCGTGGTTTTAATCGGCTGACCGGTCGCCGCATCTGTTCCAACCGCCGCCCAATATCCATCCCCGCTAAGCTTCTCGTTCGGGATCGAGCCTTCAAGAACGAGGACGAAGTTTTCAAGTTCGCCCCGCGCTGCTTGATGAAACGGCTTCATGAAATCTTCGCCGACGTCATAGGCCAGAACAGGATTGTGCAAGTGAACTTTTGGCAGGCCCGGGATCGCGCCCAGGATAACGTCTTCTATGCTCGGCTCGCTGGCGGCCGTGATTGACACTGAATCGCCGTCACATCCCAGTCCCGCCGTAATCCATAGAACGTGCACTTCTTCGATTTTGGAAGGCGGCTGGTCTTTTCCCTTGGCGGCGGCATGAGAGGAATCAACCATCGGACAATCCTTTCACCGAAAGAAGCGGAGCCTGTCCGGCCAGCACAGCCTGCGCAGATGTGGCGTTTTGAGATTCGGCGGGGGAGCGCAAGCTTGATCGCAGGCGGCGCGCATGAGCGAGATTCCCATCGGGCGTCTTGCATCCGAACGTTGCATCGGCGTCGTCAGGAGGTCGCGCATTTACGAACTCTCCCCTCGCCGTCCGTCACTTGGCGGACAGCGTAATTTACAACGATCCCAATCTACGAACCCGCTCTCCGCGAAAAGGTTCCTCAAAAGACGAACTCTTTTGTCCGGTGGCCAACCGAAACGAAGAGCGCGGACACTCGGCGCCGACAGCCGCGAAGGGTTGGATTGAAAAAATGCCGAGTAAGACCTTGCGCTTGCCCTCATAAGCTGACGGTTCAAGTCGCTGCAACGCCTCCAATTCGCCAGAGGCAGCGCGAGCGGAGCGTCACGCTCCAGCTAAACTAAAGGCGTCGCCGGCTGGCGTGCTCGTCGCGGATCAACGTGGCGACGACCCCGCGGCAATCTGATCTGGACGATCACATATACGATAGGTCTCGACGCTCAATCGACATGTCCCGCGCTGGCGCCGAACATCAAACGTCTCCTCTGACGACGAGAAAATACGGTGAGATACAGCCAGCGCGCCCATTGCGCCGATTGGTGGCTAATTCCGCTTCGGCGCGGGTCGGCCCTTATATAGCGGTTAGAAAGCGTTACAGTCTCCCCGGCCGGAGGGAAGATGAAGAATTCTGTAAAGATTGCGCTTGCGGGCGCTTTTCTCATAGCGCTCGGTGGGTCCTATTGGTTCTATCGACACTGGGGCGGCAAACCGGGGGAAGGTCCGCCGCGGCCTGTTCCCGTCACCGCCGCGATCACGCAGACAGCGGATTTTCCTCTCATCCTGCGGGGACTTGGAACGGTGACGGCCTTTAATACCGTCAACGTGCAGAGCCGGCTTCTCGGAAATATCGTAAAGATCAATTTCATCGAAGGACAAAGCGTCCGGCAGGGCGATATACTGATAGAGATTGATCCCCGCCCCGTTCAAGCCGCCCTCGACCAGGCCAAGGCGACCCTCGCGCGCGATCAGGCGATCCTCGTGAGCGGCCGTAAGGACCTCGCGCGCTACTCCAAATTACTCGGCCAAAATTATGTTTCACAAATGCAGTATACGCAACAGCAATCGACGGTCGACGCGGGCGAAGCGACCGTCAAAATGGACGAAGCGGCCGTCGACTCGGCCCAACTTAACCTCGAATATTCGACCATACGGTCCCCCATCGACGGCGTGACGGGAATAAAGCAGATCGATATCGGGAATCTCGTCCCGGCGAACAGTCAAACGCTCGTCGTCGTCACGCAGATCAAGCCGATCTATGTGATCTTCACGCTTCCGGAGACGGACACGCTCCGCGTCCGCAAGGCGATGCAGGACGGTCCGCTGACCGTGCTCGCTTATGACGAGGCGGACGAAAAGCAAATCGCGCAAGGCGTCCTCAATCTCGTCGACAATCAGATCGATCAGACGACCGGGACAGTAAAACTCAAGGCGCAGTTCGCGAATAATGACGGCAGCCTGTGGCCGGGACAATTTGTCAATGCGCATCTCGTCGTCGAAACGGTGAAGAATGGCGTGACCGCGCCGAGCGTTGCGATTCAGTCCGGGCCGAAGGGGCGCTACGCCTATGTCATCGGGCAGGACGACGTCATCGAGATGCGGCCCGTCACCGTCGTGCAGACCGAGCGTCAGATCGCGCTGATTGGATCTGGCCTCCGTGGAGGAGAAAAGCTGGTCACGTCGGGCTATTCGCAGCTCGCTCCAGGGATGCGCGTCGACGTCAAGGAGTCATCGCCGACTGTTCACGCGGGCGACTTTGGCCGATGAATATTTCTACGCCCTTCATCCTCCGGCCGATCGCGACTTTCCTGTTGATGCTCGCGCTCTTCGTCGGCGGCATGACCGCCTATTTCCTGCTGCCGATCGCGGCGATGCCGGAAATCGAATTTCCAACCATCGCCGTTACGGCCAATCTGCCAGGCGCTGATCCCGAGACCATGGCGGCCTCGGTCGCGCAGCCGCTCGAGCGGCAATTCGCGGCGCTCCCCGGCATCACCCAGATCACGTCCACGAGTATACTCGGCTTCACCCAGGTCACCCTGCAGTTCGACCTCTCGCGGCCGATCGACGGCGCAGCCAGCGACGTCCAGGCGGCGATAACCGCGGCGCAGGGCAATCTGCCGAAGAACCTGCCCAACCCGCCGACCTATCGCAAGGTCAATCCGGCCGACAGTCCCATACTCATCCTGGGCCTGACGTCCGACGCCCTTCCGATCGAAACGGTCGATCAATACGCCGACCTCAATCTAGCGCGGCAGATTTCGACGATGCTCGGCGTCGGACAGGTGGTGATCTTCGGCCAGCAGACCTATGCGCCGACCGTCAAGGTCAATCCCGCCGCGCTCGCCTGGCGCGGCGTCGGACTCGACGAAGTCGCCAACGCCGTTTCCACGAGCTCGGCCCAATTGCCAGTCGGCACGCTGCAGGGACCCGACCGCGCCTATCAGATCGGCACCAATGGGCAATTGTTCAGCCCCACCGACATCGGCCAGGTGATCGTCACCTATCGCAGTGGCGCGCCGGTTCGGCTCAATCAGGTCGCCGATGTCGTCGTCGGTCCTCAGGACTCGCTGCAGGCGGGATGGGTGAAAGAGCAGCGCGGCGAGATGATCGGCATCTGGCGCCAACCCGGGGCCAATACCCTCGCGCTCGTCGATTCGATCAAGGCCGCCCTGCCGCAGCTCAAACGAGGAATTCCCGCGAGCGTCAATCTCTCGGTCGTCAGCGATCGTTCGATCCTGATCCGCGAAAGCTTCGAAGACGTCAAATGGACGCTGATCGCGGCAGTGATCCTGGTAATCGTGGTGATCTTCGCCTTTCTGCGCAATCTTGGCGCGACGGCGATACCGAGCGTCACCGTGCCCTTGTCGCTCGTCGGCACTTTCGCGGTCATGTATGTCATGGGCTATACGCTCGACAACTTGTCCCTAATGGGTCTGACGCTCGCGGTCGGCCTTGTCGTCGACGACGCCATCGTGATGGTCGAAAACATCTATCGCTACCTCGAAGAAGGCCTCGATAGAAAAGCGGCCGCGATCGAGGGCGCGCAGGAGATCGGCTTTACGATCGTTTCCATCACCATTTCATTGGTCGCCGTCTTTATTCCCATTCTATTCATGAGCGGCATCGTCGGGCGGCTTTTCCGCGAATTCGGCGTCGTCGTCTCGAGCGCCGTGGCGCTTTCCGCGGTTATCGCGCTGACGCTCTCGCCGATGATGGCCTCGCTCCTCTTGACCAATCCGAAATCCCACCGCCACGGACGACTTTACGAGCATAGCGAGCGGGCGTTCGACTGGGCCATCGCTCAATATATAAAAGGACTCGAATTCACCCTGCGCCACCAACCGGCGACGATGGCCCTCAATATTGTTTTGATCGTTGCTTTCGGATGGATGTTCTATGTCATGCCGAAGGGGTTCTTTCCCCAGGAAGACACGGGCATCGTCTTCGGCGTGACGCAAGCCGACCAGGACATCTCGTTTGAAGGAATGTCGCGACGACAGGCCGAAGTCGCGGCGATCATCGCGCGGGACCCCGACGTCGAATCATTCGGCTCCTTCATCGGAGGCGGCGGCAGCTCTGGCACGAATAGCGGGCGTTTCTTCATACAGCTCAAGCCCTATTCCGAGCGCACGGCCAGCGCCGACGGCGTTATTGCAAGACTGCGCGCCAAATTCGCTCAAATTCCAGGCGTATTGACCTTTCTACAATCGATCCAGAACATTCGCATCGGCGCGCGACTGACCGCGACGCAATATCAATTCACGCTAAGGGATAGCGATCTCGCCGAACTGAACGAATGGGCGCCGCAAGTGCTCGCGAGAATGCAAACCTTGCCGGGGCTTCACGACGTCGCAAGCGACCAGCAGGCGGGCGGCTTTCGGTTAATGATCAACATCGATCGCGACGCGGCCGCGAGACTTGGCGTGAACGTCACCGGCATCCAGCAAACGCTCTACGACAGTTTCGGCAAGCCTTTTATCGCGCAGCTCTACGGATCGACCAACACCTATCGTGTCGTCCTCGAGGTCGAAAAGCAATACCAGACGAGCGAGTCGGCGCTCTCGCGCATTTACGTTCGCAGTTCGAACGACAAATTGATTCCAATCCGCCAATTCGCCACGCTCGAACCCATGCAGGCGCCGATCGCGATCAATCATGAAAATCAGGTTCCGTCGGTCACGATTTCTTTCAATCTCGCGCCTAAAAAGTCGCTCGGCGACGCGGTTGACGCCGTCCAGAACGCCTTGGTCGAGATGGGCGCGCCGATTTCGCTACAAGGCTCCTTTTCCGGCACGGCGCGTGAGTTTCAGCGTTCGCTCGCGACGCAGCCGCTGCTGATCGGCGCGGCGCTCTTCGTCGTCTATATCGTGCTTGGCGTCCTCTACGAGAGCTTTGTCCACCCGATCACGATCCTGCTTTCGCTGCCCTCCGCCGCTGTCGGCGCCGTGTTCTTTCTCTATGTTTTCGGGTTCGATCTGACGATGATGGCGATCATCGGCCTGGTGATGCTGATCGGGATCGTCAAGAAGAACGCGATCATGATGATCGACTTCGCGATAGAGCGCACGCGAGGCGGCCACATGCGGCCGGAAGAGGCGATCCATGAGGCGGCGATCCTGCGTTTCCGTCCGATCCTGATGACGACGATGGCGGCCGTCTTCGTGACCTTGCCGCTCGCTGTCGGGATCGGCGCCGGGGCCGATTTGCGTCAGCCTCTGGGCGTCGCGGTTGTTGGCGGGCTTCTGGTTTCGCAGGCGCTGACGATGTTCACGACGCCCGTCACCTATCTTTACATGGAGCGGCTGAGTCACTGGATTTCGGGGAAGCGCGGGACCTAGCTCTCCAGACCGGAGGAAGTTCTCATCCCGGCCAGCAATTCAGGTGATGCGCGCTCCGGGCGTCATATATCGCATGTCGAGACACACTATATAGCTAGGTATCACGCACTCATGAGCAGCCTGCTTACGCGGCACACCGATGATCGAGAGGATTGCCGAAGATGAAGCTTCCACCTCCCCTCCGCGCATGTTTTGCCGTTCTCGTCATTTCCGCCGCGAGCAGCGCCTTGGCCGCCCCCAGAACCATCGAGGTAGCCGGCGCCCAAGCTTACCCAGAAAGCATTACAGCGGGGCCTGACGGCGCGCTCTACATAAGCAGTCCGGCATCCGGCGGCGTTCAGCGCGTTGCGCCTGGAGCCGCCCGAACCGAGACGTGGATCGCTCCAGGCGCTTTCGACACCCGCTCGACTTTCGGCGTTTATGCCGAGGCCAGGACGAACACGCTCTGGGTATGCTCCAATGACGCCTCAGGGCTCGGAGTCGCCGGACCGAGCGCGGTCGCCGGCAGCTACCTAAAGGGCTTCGATCTCGCGACCGGCGGCGGCAAGGCGAGCTACAAGCTCCCCGGCTCGGCCACGCTGTGCAATGACCTCACTGTCGCGGACGACGGCGCGATCTACGTCACGAACTCGCTCGCCCCGCAGATTCTGCGTCTTCGACCCGGAGCCGAAGAGTTCGAGGTCTTCGCCGAGGACAAGCGATTTCAGCCGCTCAATGGGGCCGGCCTCGATGGCGTCGCCATCGGCGGCGACGGCAATCTCTACGTCAACACCTTCAACGGCGGCGAGCTCTTTCGCGTCGAGATCGCTGGCGGGAAAGCGGGCGCCATCGTCAAGCTGAAGACGTCGCGTCCGATCAGCTTGCCGGACGCCCTACGGCGCGTCTCTGGAAACGCCTTCTTGATGGTCGAGGGCGGCGGCGCGCTCGACCGTGTGACGATCTCGGGCGACGAGGCGACGATCGAGACGATCAAGGGCGATCTCAACGAGCCGACATCCTTTGCAACGATAAAGGGCGTCGCATGGGTGACGGAGGGCCAGCTCTCGCACCTCTTCAACCTCAAAGAGAAGGGTCCGCCGTCGCTTCCGTTCAGGATCACGCCAGTCCAGGTCGGCGAGTGATCCGATCATCGACTTCGAGGAGAATGTGATGATTTTGGCAAATTCCTCCCGCCAACGCGCCTTCGCTTTCGCGGCGGGCGTCGCCGTCTCATCCTTGGCCGCCTTTGCGTCGGCCCGCGCCGAGGACACGAAACCCGCTTGCTCCGAGGACGCCGGCCTCTCTCTGCCGAAGGGCTTTTGCGCCACCGTTTTCGCCGACGGCGTCGGACATGCGCGGCAGTTGGCGGTCGCGCCCGACGGCGCGCTTTATGTCAACACGTGGAGCGGGGTCTACTACGGCAACGACAAGCCGCACGACGGCGGCTTTCTCGTCGCGCTAAAAGACACCAAGGGCGCCGGCAAGGCTGACGTCAATGTGCGCTTCGGACCGAGCTTCGCCGATGGCGCCCATGGCGGGACCGGCGTCTGGCGCTACAAGAACTGGATCTATGCCGAAGCGAACGACAAGATTGTCCGCTACGACATCGGCTCCGGCCTCCCGGCCGCCGATGCGCGGCCAGAGATCGTGCTGAGCGGCATGCCGATCGCCGGCGATCACCCGATGCATCCGTTCGCCATCGACGCTCATGGCAATCTCTTCGTCTCCATGGGATCGGCGACCAACGCCTGCGAAGTAAAGAACCGCATGCCGCACTCGCCGGGCAACGATCCCTGCATGGAACTGGAGACACGCGCCGGCGTCTGGCGCTATGACGCCAACAAGCTCGGTCAGACATTCTCGCCGAACGAGCGCTACATCTCTGGCAGCCGGAATTCGGAAGGGTTCGATTTCGACTCCGCCGGGCGCCTCTTCGTCACACAGCACGGCCGTGACCAGCTCCACGAAGACTGGCCCGAACTCTTCACCGCGGAGCAAGGCTTCGAACTCCCTGCGGAGCAAATGATGATGGTGAAGGGCGGGGCTTGGTACGGCTGGCCGAATTGCTACTTCGATCCTCGCCGGAAGAAGCTCGTCCTCGCGCCCGAATACGGCGGCGACGGCGGCGAGAAGATCGGCGTGTGCGAGAAGGCGGAGGCGCCGATCGCATATTATCCTGCGCACTGGGCGCCGAACGATTTGAAGATCTATAGCGGCGCGCAGTTTCCCAAAGCCTATTCCGGCGGCGCCTTCATCGCCTTTCACGGCTCGTGGAACCGCGCGCCGAGTCCGCAGGGGGGCTACAATGTGGCGTTCCAGCCGCTCGCCGACGGCAAGCCTGCGGGCGATTACATCGTCTTCGCCGACGGCTTCGCGGGACGCCACAAGGACCCGGGGCGCGCCGCGCATCGTCCCAGCGGCCTCGCAGTCGCCCCCGACGGCGCGCTCTTCATCTCGGACGACCAGGCCGGACGCATCTGGCGCGTGACCTATGTCGGCGACAGGGGCGCGCCGATCGAAGCGGCGCCTATAGCCCGCACGCTGGCTGCTTCATCGCCGCTGGCGACCCCGCCCGAGGGCGTTCATCCCGACGCCGGCTCACAGACTGCGCTTCCCGTTCCGCCCGGCTCGAGCGCTGAGAAAGTCGCGCTCGGCAAAAAAGTGTTTCATGGCGAAGTCGGCGGCGCGACATGCGCCGGTTGTCATGGAGCCGACGGCGTAGGGACGCCGGTCGGCGCCGCGCTGAACACCGGCTTGTGGCTCTGGTCGGACGGCAGCCTTTCCGGCGTCATGAAGACCATTGAGGAGGGCGTGGCCGAGCCCAAGCAGCATCCGGGCGCAATGCCGCCGCTTGGAGGAGTCGAGCTCTCGAAAGAGAACCTCGAGGCGGTCGTAGCCTATGTCTGGGCGCTCGGGCACGCGCCAAACAACCGATGACGCGCTCGGTTGGGATGCGCAGGTCGACGGCAATCCGCTGCGGCGGGCGCTCAGCATGTTGTCAAGCCGTTCGAATATCTTCTGCCGCGACAGCATCATCGTTTGCATGATGGGCACGACTTTGTCGTCCGCAAAGTCGGCTCGGCTTGGCGTCAGCGAATCGTAGGCGATCAATGGGTGCGGCGCTTTGAGCAAGCCGGTTCGCGCGAAGCGGCCAGAATGGGCGGCTACAAGCGGCCGAAACTGGAGCCGCACGCGCCTTTCTGGAAAGGCTTCGCTAAGAAGCCAGACATGACCCTGCAGATCAGGCTGGCGGCTTTTGATCGACCGATCTGCTTTCCTACATCCTGATGGTCCTCCCGATGCAGACGCACGAGATCGCCGAACGTCTTGGCGTTCTTTCGCGCACATTCGGTTGGAGATTCACCGCGATCAATCTGTCGCTCGATGTCCAGCGCCCATTCCTCCGCATCGCGACGGCGGAGAAACGACTCGTTGACATATTTTCCTTTGCGCCGAACCTGAGCGCGCCAGGACCCCGATTTGAGCTTCGTGAACGTCGCCATTTCGTGTGCGCTCTGTGTGCACTGAGAAGTCGAAAAACGGCGAAAAATGTCGTATCGAAGCGCAGACTGGCGCGCATATGACGCGTTCTACGCTGTTAGGGCCAAACTGAAAAATAATGCTGACCACCGAAGAAATTAGATTCTCCGTCGCGCCGATGATGGATTGGACGGACCGGCACTGCCGGTATTTCCATCGGCTGCTGACGCGGCGCGCGCGCCTTTACACGGAGATGCTGACCGCCGGCGCCGTCATCCAAGGAGACCGCGCGCGGCTGATGGAGTTCGATCGCTTCGAGCAGCCTGTCGCCATGCAGCTTGGCGGCGCCGAACCGGAGGCGCTCGCGCGCGCGGCGCGCGTCGTCGAGCAGTTCGGCTATGCGGAAGTCAATCTCAATGTCGGCTGTCCGTCGGATCGCGTCCAGAACGGCGCCTTCGGCGCCTGTCTCATGCGCGAGCCCGCGCTCGTCGGCGATTGCGTCAAGGCGATGAAGGACGCCGTCGCCATTCCGGTCACGGTGAAATGTCGCATCGGCGTCGACGATCAGGAACCTGAACAGGCGTTGTTCGCGCTCGCCGAAGCGAGCGTCGCGGCCGGCGTCGACGCGCTTTTCGTGCATGCGCGCAAGGCCTGGCTGCAGGGCCTATCGCCTAAGGAAAATCGCGACGTTCCGCCGCTCGACTATGCGCTCGTGCATCGCCTCAAACGCGCGCTGCCGGAAACGCCCGTCGCCATCAATGGCGGATTGACGCGTTTTGCCGAGATGCGCGCGCAGCTCCAATATGTCGACGGCGTCATGATCGGGCGCGCCGCTTACCAGGACCCCGCGCTGCTCCTTGACGTCGATGCGGAGTTTTTTGGCGCGCCGGCGCCGCTCGAGGACGCTTTCGCGGCGGTCGACGCCTTCATTCCCTATGTCGAAGCGCAATTGGCGAAGGGAGAGAAGCTGTCGGCGATGACGCGCCATGTGCTCGGCCTCTTCCCCGGCATGCCCGGCGCGCGCGCCTTTCGACGCAGGCTCGCGCTCGACGCCGTCCGCCCCGGCGCCGGCATCGAGACGCTCCGCGGCGCCGTGGACGAAGTGCGCCAAGCGATGACGCGCCATGCGGAATTTCTCGCGGCGGCGCAATAGTCTGTAGAGGATCAACCCGCCGAGAGCGACAGCAGGATGGCGATTTCCGCGACCTGCTGCGCGGCGCCCAGCACATCGCCGGTATAGCCGCCGATCTGTTTCCTTGCGAGCGCCGCGACGAGCGCGCCGCCGGCGAAGGCCGCGATGATCGCAACGACAAGCTGCGCAAGACCCGCGCCCACGAGCCAGGGCGCGACGCCAAACGCCGCCGCATAGGCCCATGCGCGCGTCAAGGCTTCGCGCGAGGGCGCGGCCGCCGCTGCGGCGAGCCCATCGGCGCGGGCCGGCGCCAGCGTCGTCATCGGGACGAGGCCGGCGACGCGCGACAGCGCCGCCGCGAAGACGAGCGCGAATGCCGACAGAAGAATCCCACGCTCGACGAGCGCGGCGAGCGCAGCCGCGCGCAGCAGGACGGAAAGCAAAAGCGCCAGCGCGCCATAAGATCCGATGCGGCTGTCGCGCATGATCGCAAGCTTTGCCTCTCGCGTCGCGCCGGCCAATCCATCGGCCAGATCGGCGAGCCCGTCTTCATGCAGCGCGCCCGTTATAATGATCAGCGTCGCGACGGCGATGAGCGCGCAGACGAGCGGCGGCAGATGGCAAATGCGCGCGACGATGAGGCTCGCCGCGCCAAATGCGCCGATCAGCGCGCCGGCGAGCGGAAGCGCTGGCGCGAGCCGCGCGAGATCGGGCGGCGCGTCGGCGCGCGCGCGCCCGATGGGAAGCCGCGAATAGAATTGCAGACAAATCGAAACGTCTTCGAGAAGCGCGCGCCACATAGGCCGTTCTTGCGGCGCCGCGCCCGCTTTGTCGAGCCTTTCCCCGCCATTGCCTCGCGTGCGCGGCGGAAGGCGCGCCCGGCCCCCTCAGATCGTCTGATTATAGGCGCCGACCTCGGGATTCTCGCGCAAAATCGCGTCGATCGCGTGGAACATCTCGCGCATCCGCGCTTCCGAAACGGGGCTTTCGACGACGACGACGAGCTCCGGCTTGTTGGACGAAGCGCGCACCAGCCCCCAAGTGCCGTCGGCGACCGTGACGCGCACGCCATTGATGGTGACGAGATCGCGGATCGGCTCGCCGATGATCTTTTCGCCGGCGGCCCGCATCTTCTCGATGCGCGCCGTCACCTTGTCGACGACGCCATATTTCTTTTCGTCGTCGCAATGCGGCGACATGGTCGGCGAACCCCAGGTCTTCGGCAATTCGCCATAGAGGTCCGCCATCGTCTTCGTCGGATTGCGGTCGAGCATTTCGAGCACATGCACGGCGGTGAGGAGGCCGTCGTCATAGCCGCGGCCGATCGGCTCGTTGAAGAAGAAATGGCCGGATTTCTCGAAGCCGGCGAGCGCCTTCTTCTCGCTGACGCGGCGCTTGATATAGGAATGTCCGGTCTTCCAATATTCGGCGACGACGCCGCGCGCGACCAGCTCGGGGTCGGTGGCGAAGAGGCCGGTCGATTTTACGTCGACGACGAAAGTGGCGTGGGGATGGAGCTTCGAGAGATCGCGCGCCAGCATGACGCCAATCTTGTCGGCGAAAATCTCTTCGCCCTTATTGTCGACGACGCCGCAGCGGTCGCCGTCGCCATCGAAGCCGAGGCCGACGTCGGCGCCGGTCTCGCGCACTTTGTCAGCGATCGCGTGCAGCATGTGCAAATCTTCCGGATTGGGATTATAGCGCGGAAAGGTGTAGTCCGGCTCAATGTCGAGCGGAATGACCTCGCAGCCGATACGCTCCAGCATTTGCGGCGCGAAGGCGCCCGCGGTGCCATTGCCGCAGGCGGCGACGACCTTCATCTTGCGCGAAAAGGGCGGCCGTCGCGTCAGATCGTCGAGATAGCGCGCGCCGAAATTTTCGACATAGCGATAGGAACCGCCCTCCTCCTCGCGAAATTCTCCGGCGAGCACGATCTCCTTCAACCGGCCCATCTCTTCCGGGCCGAAGGTCACGGGACGCTGCGCGCCCATTTTGACGCCGGTCCACCCATTGTCATTATGCGAGGCCGTCACCATCGCCACCGCCGGCGCATCGAGTTCGAATTGCGCGAAATAGGCCATCGGCGACAAGGCGAGGCCGATGTCGCGCACGCGCACGCCCGCCGCCATGAGCCCGGTCACCAGCGCCAGTTTGATCGAGGCGGAATAGCTGCGATAGTCATGTCCGACGACGATCTCCGGCGCGACGCCCAATTCGCGCAAAAGCGCGCCGAGCCCGAGGCCCAGCGCCTGCACGCCCATGAGATTGAGCTCCTTTTCGAACAGCCAGCGCGCGTCATATTCGCGAAAGCCGGTGGCCTTTACGAGCGGCGTCCGCTCATATTCGAATGTGTTGGCGCGCAAATTCTGAACGGGCTTGGGAAACATAGATGATCCTTGATGCGTCGGAGGTCGCTTCGGCGCATCGTTTACACCGTCGCGCCGCGCCAGCAAAATATCGAAACTGCGGCAGGCCGATGACGACAATGGGGACGATCATGCGTGCAAGAGGAATTCTCTCGCTTTCCATCGCCTTTCTGCTGTCTCCGGCCGTCGCCGGCGCCGCGGCCGAGCCGCCCCGGCGAAAGCCGGGATTATGGGAAATCCATACCGAAATGAACGGCAAGCCCTCCCCCGTCGGCGCGATTCAGAATTGCATCGACGAGAAGACCGACAATCTCCTGAAAGAAGGCGCGACCGACTTGCAATCGATGTGCGAGGAGACGAGCTGGTCGAAGGAAGGCGATTCCTACGCGATCAAATCCGTCTGCAAGATCGGCAAAAGCGTCGCGACGACGCAAGGGAAATTCACCGGCTCCTTCGATTCCGCTTATCGCGGCGACATGCATATGACTTACGAGCCGCCGCTGCACGGCATGTCCAAATCCGACATAACGCTCACGGCCACATGGCTCGGCCCCTGCAAGCAGGGCCAGAAGCCCGGCGATATCGTCATGCCGAACATGCCGTCAATTCCCGGCCTGCCGAAGACCATCAACATGGAAGACATTATGAAGCTGCGCGACCAGATGAAGCGCATGCAGTCGCGCTGAGGCGGCCCGGAAGGCGCGAGCCTACTGGCCGCGCGGCTTGGCGCGCGTCGTCGGCTGCGCCGCCGCCGGATCGTCCGGCCAGGGATGGCGCGGATAGCGGCCCTTCATCTCCTTCTTCACCTCGCTCCAGGAGCCAGCCCAGAAGCTCGGCAGATCGCGCGTCGTCTGGATCGGACGATGCGCAGGCGACAGCAGTTCGAGCGTCAGGGGCGCGCGCCCGCGCGCGAGCGTCGGATGGCGCGAGAGCCCATAAAGCTCCTGCACGCGCACAGAGAGCAACGGCCCGTTCTCCGCGGCGTAATCGAGCGCATGGCGCGCGCCGGCCGGCGTCTCGAAGAAGGCGGGCGCCTCCTCGTCGAGCCGCCGGCGCATGTCATAGGGAATGAGCTGCGCGAGCGCCGCGTCGAGATCGTCCGGCGCAATCTCCGCGAGCGAGGCGCGCCCGACGATGAAAGGCGCGAGCCAATCCTCGACGCTTTCGGCGAGCGCCGCGTCACTGACATCCGGCCATTCGTCTCCCTCGGCGCGGCGCAGAAAGGCGACGCGGTCGCGCAATTGAATTTGCGCTTTCGTCCAGGGCAGGCGCGACGCGCCGAGACTCGCGACGCCGCGCGCGAGCAGCCGCGCATTTTCTTCCGAAGGCTCTATGGAGAGATTGCGCTCCGAAAGACGGATCGCGCCGAGACGCCGAAAGGCGCGCCGCCTGAGCGCCGCGTTCGCGGGATCGAAGATGGTTTCGTCGCGGGTCTCGATGCGTTTCGCTGCGATCGCCTCGATCTCTTCGGCGTCGAGCGCGCAGGCGGCGAGAATGCGCGCCTGCGCCGCGACGCCGGCGACTTCCGCGACGGCGAGAAAGGGCGCGCGGGCGAGCGGATCTTCGAGGGGAAGCGTCGCGGCGCGGCCGTTCGCCATGAGAAATTCGCCGCGCGCGCCGCGCGATTTGGCGAGCCGGTCGGGATAAGCGAGCGCGATCAGCGCGCCGTCGGAAAGCGGCGACGGACGAGTTTCCTCGTCCTTCGAGACGCCGCTCCGCGGCTCCTCAGGATGAGGAAACTCTTCTTCGCGCCTCCCCGTCCTCGATCTCATCCTGAGGCGCGAAGCCATCGGCTTCGTCTCGAAGGACGAGGTCGAGGACGTGATATCCATCCCGGCCGCCGCCTGCGCCTGCTTCGCCCATTGGGCGGCGAGGCGCAGCGCGTCGCGCGCGCGTTTGGCGCGATCGCCCTGCAGCCGCTCCAGCCGATGCGTCAGATCCGCGTCCGAGCCGCCGAGCCCCCGCTCCGACAGCAGCATGGCGAACTGCGCGCCGCGTGCCGCTTCGCCGCAACGCGCCGCCTCGACCACCATATGCGCGAGACGCGGCGCGAGCGGCAGCGCGCGCATCGCGGCGCCCGTGTCAGTAAGTCTTCCGTCTTCGTCCAGCGCGCCGAGATCGCGGTCGAGCGCGACCGCCTCCTTCCAGGCCGGCGCCGGCGGCGGATCGAGCCATTTGAGCGAAGCCGGATCGCGCGCGCCCCAATGGGCGAGATCGAGCGCGAGGCCGGAGAGATCGGCGGCGAGAATCTCCGGCGCGGCGAAGGCGGGGAGCGACGCCGTCTGCGGCTCGTCCCACAGGCGATAGCAGACGCCGGGCTCCGTGCGCCCGGCGCGCCCGCGCCGCTGATCGACGCTCGCCCGCGCGGCGCGTTGCGTTTCGAGCCGCGAGAGGCCAAGGCCGGGTTCGAACCGCTGCACGCGCGCGAGGCCGCTGTCGATCACGATGCGCACGCCCTCGATCGTGAGCGAGGTCTCCGCGATGGAAGTGGCGAGCACGATCTTGCGCCGTCCCGGCGGCGAAGGCGAGATGGCGCGGTCCTGCTCGCCACGCTCCAGCGCGCCATAAAGCGGCGCGACATCGACGCCCTCCAGCCGCGCTTCGTGGAGCCGTGACGCGACGCGCATGATCTCGCCCTGCCCCGGCAGAAAGGCGAGGATGGAGCCCTTCTCCTCGCGTAGCGCGCGCAGGATCGCGCGCGTCATCGCCTCTTCGATGCGCGCGTTGGCGTCGCGGCCGAGATAGCGCGTCTCGACATCATAAGCGCGGCCTTCGCTCGTAATGGTCTTCGCGTCCATCAGCGCCGCGACGCGCGCGCCATCGAGCGTCGCCGACATGGCGATGAGGCGCAGATCGTCGCGCAACGCGCCCTGCGCATCGAGCGCCAGCGCGAGACCGAAATCCGCGTCGAGCGAACGCTCGTGATATTCGTCGAAGAGAACGGCGGCGACGCCCTCGAGCGACGGATCGTCGAGGATCATGCGCGCGAAGACGCCCTCGGTGACGACTTCGACGCGGGTCTTGCCAGAGACTTTCGATTCGAGGCGCATGCGCAGACCGACGGTTTCTCCGACGCTTTCGCCAAGCGTCGCGGCCATGCGGCTCGCCGCCGCGCGCGCCGCGAGGCGGCGCGGCTCCAGCAGAATGAGCTTGCGTCCTTTCCTCCAGTCCGCGTCTAGAAGAGCGAACGGCGCGCGCGTCGTCTTGCCGGCGCCGGGCGGCGCGACGATGACGAGATTAAGCGCCGTCTCCAGCGCCGCGCGGATCGCCGGCAGCGCTTCGTCGATAGGCAAGGGAGAAAGCAGTTGCGTCAACGAGGGCGCCAATCGCATTCGCTCTCTTGAAGAAGCGCCGCGCGCGCAAGGTGACTCTCCACACTCGCCTTCAAGGGGAGAATGGAGATAAGCGGCCTTGTCATTCCGCGCTCGCCTCCACCTCAAGCGCCTCCAGAATGTCGCCCGGCTTTTTCGTCAAGGCGTCGAGGGCGTTGACGCCTTTCGGCGCGACGAGCCGCAGATGCAGGCGTTTCGGCTTTAAGATGAAGGCCGAGACGGCGCCGGCGATTCGCTTGGCCTTTTCGCCGCCGCCGGCAAGCTCCGCGATCGCGAGCGCGGCGGCGCTGGCGTATTCCGCGCGCGCTTGGTCGAGCGTGGTTTTCCGTTCCTTGGCTTCGAGCGCGAGCGTGCGCTCGATGAGACCGCCGCCCTCGAGCATCAGATCGACGGATTTGACCGAGACCGCGAGCGCCGCCGCGCGCGAGATCATCGGGGACGAGGAAAACACCGCGCCGGACACGTTGTTAAGCGTCGCGGAGAGGCGCGCCGCGCCCATATCCGCGCCTTCGATCGACAGCGGCTCCAGCGCGGCCTCCCAGCTCTTGTCGCGCCATTCGCCGGCCGCGAAGGCGGAGAGATCGAGGTCGCGATAGCCGAGCGCGAGGAATTGCGCCGTCCCCTGCGTCTCGCCGCGCGCCGCGAGATCGACGACGAATTTGTCGAAACGGGCGGAAAGTTTCGTCGGCGTCGACTCGACGAAATTCGCAAAATCCGCGCTGGCGTTTTCGAGCCGAAATTTGATCCGCGAGTTCGCGCTGGCCTTCGCATCCGGCATGTCGGCGATGACGTTCTTGATCTCCACATGCGCGAATTTCGGATAGGCGCCGCCCTGAAGGACAGGCGCAAGCTCCACCCCGCCCAGGGCGAAACGCCCGGCCGAAAGGACTCCGCCATCGGAAGCCTGAAGCGAAAAATCCTCAAGAAACATCTCGCCGACGCCGGCGCCGGCGAATTTCGTCGCGCCGAGGCGCGTGATGTTTATGCGATAGGGCTTCTCCGCCGGCGCGCCCTTGCCCGTCGCGACGATGTCGCGCGCTTCGGCTGCGGACGCCTCAAAGGAGAGAAGCGCGTCCAAAAGATCGCGCGTCAGCGCGGCGTCGTTCTCGGGCTTGGCGGGATCGAGCTTTTCGAGCCGCTCGATGAGCTTGCCCGGCGGCGCGGCCAGCGCCCGCCCGCGCAGCCCGGCGAGCGTCAGCCGTCCGGTCGCCACGACAAAATTTTCGGCGCTGTCTTCGAAACGCGAGGATTCGACCGTCTCCTCCTCGACGAGCGGCTTTAGAGGTTCATCGGCGCCGCCGCGGCCGGAGAGCGCCACATGCATGAGCCCGCGAAGATCGACGCCCTTGGAGACGGAGGCGCCCCAGGAGACGCGCTGAACGCCGCCGTTTGAGGATTCGGCCGTTTCCTCGCCGCCTTCGCCGCGCGCGACGGCCGCGCGGCCGGAGACGACATTCTCGAAGACGAGGCCGCGATAGGTCGCGCGGGCGACGCGCGTCTCACTGCGGCTTTCCGCGGTGAGCGAGGGGATGACGATGCGGCGCGCGGAAAGACGGGCGAATCGCAAATCGATCTCGCTCTCCGAGCCGGCAAAAAGCCGCGCCATTTCGGCGCGCGGCAGACTCGCGCCCTCGATGTCGACGCGCGGCGCGCGATAGGTCGTTCCCCCGAGCGTGAAGACGAGATTATCGAGCGAGAGCGGCGTTTCGGCGGCCCGCGCCGCAAGGGCGAGAAAAATCGCGACGCAAAGGGCGAGGAATTCGCGCATTGACGAACCTTCCGGGAGAGGACAGCCCAACTTGCACGGCGGGCCTTTCCGCGTAAAGACGGCGGGCTTTTGTCGCGGCCGGCGCTTCCATCCCGGGGCTGGCGCCCTGCCCGGCCCCGCCGTGTTAGAGCATGTTCACAAAGCGATGATTCAAGGACACGCTCCTGTTTCACAGGCTGACGCCTTTTCCGCGCTGAATGGGCGTCCGCTTCCGCGGAAAATGCTATTTAAGAGGCTACATGCGTCGTCTTCTGCTCCTGCGCCATGGCAAGGCCGACCGGCATTCCGCCGGCGGCGATCACGAACGTCCGCTCACCCGCCGCGGCGTCGAGGACGCCCGGCGCATCGGGGAGTTCCTCCGGGACGAGAAGATGATCCCGCAGCTCGCGGTCGCCTCGGACGCGCTGCGCGCCAAGCAGACGCTGGAGCGGGCGCTCGAGGCTCTTCCGATCCATGTCGCGCATATGTTCGAAACCACCATCTATCTCGCGCCGATGGAGCGCCTGATCGAAACCTTGCGCCTGACGCCGGACAAAATTTCGACTCTCCTCGCGGTCGGCCATAATCCCGGCTTTGGGGATCTCGCCTCCTGGCTCGCCGGCGCGGGCGATCCTGAAGAACTCAAGCTGATGCGCGAGAAATTTCCGACCGCCGCCCTCGCCGTGCTCGATTTCGAGATCGATCATTGGGAAGAGGTCCAGCCGGGCGGCGCCGGGTTGAAGCGTTTCGTGACGCCCGCCATATTGCGCGGCGACGCGGGGGATGAGCCGGACTGAAACCCCCGCGCCGCAGGCGGTCGAGCCCATGGTGATCGAAGCGCTTTTGATGATGCTCGCGACGGCGGCGCCGCAAAAGCCGCCGGCCGCGGCCGTCGCGCCCGCTTCGCTTTTCGCCCTGGCCCCCGCGCCCGCCTATAGGCCTGAGGCGCGCGCCGTCGACAATTGGCGCTTAGAGAGCGCGCTGGCGCTGGAGATGGCGCCCCTCGCCGCCGCGCGACGCGCGTTTGGCGTGGGGGAGGCCGAGCCCGGCCGCTGCGTCAAGCTCAACAATTACTGGTGCATAAAGAGCGCCGGCTGGAACGGCGAAATCGCCGCCGACGCCGAAGGGCATGTGGCCTTCGCCTCGGCCGAGGAAGGCGCGGCGGTCGCCGCGCTGCTGCTGCGCCGCTATTACGTCGATTATGGGCGGCGCAGCGCCCGCGCCATCGTCGCGCGCTGGGCGCCGGCGCAATG
>NZ_JAZHYN010000022.1:0-54695 GCF_036576025.1 Methylocystis borbori
GCGCGCGCGCTCAACTGCGCGGCTTCGGCGGCCTGCGCCGTCTCGTCGGCGGCGCGCGCGCCTTCGGCGGCCAGCGCCAAGGCTTGCGAGAGACGCTCGACCTCTTCGGCGCCGCCCCCCTGCCCGGCGATCAGCGCAAATTCCGTCTCGATGCGGGTGAGCTCAGCCTCGAATCGCGCGACGCGGTGAGTCTCCTCGCGCAGCGCCGCCTCGAGCGACCCGCGCCTTGCGTTGACGCCCGCAAGTTGTTCCTGGGCGTCGGACAGTTCGGCCTCGGTCCTGGCGAGGACGGATTCGATTTCGGCGAGACGCGCCTGCGCCTCCACCCCGCGCTCGGCGTCGCGGGCGTCGGCCTCGCCGAGTTCGGCGCGCTCTTCGTCGAGACGCGACACGACCTGCGCGGCGTCCTCGATCAAATGGCGCTCGCGTTCGAGATCGCGGGCGAATTGCGCGATATGGCGGTCAAGCTCGGCGATGCGGTCCTTGACGCGCTGCTCTTCCCCTTCGAGCGCCTGACGCGCCGCGACAAGGCGATGCAGCGCGGCGCCGGCCTCGGCTTCCTTCTCGCGCAACGGCGGCAGTTCATGCGCGGCGATCGCCTGGAGTTTCGCCGCCTCCGCCTGCGCCAGCGTGCGCGCCTCTACGTTGCGCTGGCCAGTCGAGAGCTTTGCGTCGGCCGCCTGCAATTGCTCGGCCGCGATCTGATAGGCGACGAGCGCGGCGAGCGCCTCGTTCTGACGGATTTGCGCGGCGAGGCCGCGATAGCGCGACGCCTGACGGCCCTGCCGCTTCAGGCTCTCGGCCTGGCTCTCGACCTGTTTCAGCACGTCTTCGAGGCGGGTGAGATTTTCCGACGCCGCATTGAGCCGCAGCTCCGCCTCGTGCCGGCGCGAATGCAGGCCGGCGACGCCGGCGGCGTCCTCGAGAATGCGGCGGCGCGCCTGCGGCTTCGCGGAGATGATCTCGCCGATCTGTCCCTGACGCACGAGCGAGGGCGAACGCGCGCCGGTGGCGGCGTCGGCGAACAGCAGCTGCACGTCGCGGGCGCGCACCTCGCGGCCGTTGATTCGATAGGTCGAGCCCTGCTCGCGCTCGATGCGCCGCGTGACCTCGATCTCGTCGGCGTCGTTGAAGGCCGCCGGCGCCACGCGCTCCGAATTGTCGAGCACAAGCCCGACCTCGGCGAGATTGCGCGCCGGGCGCGAGCCGCCGCCCGAGAAAATCACGTCGTCCATGCCGGAGGCGCGCATGTTTTTATAGGAGTTCTCGCCCATGACCCAGCGCAGGGCCTCGACGAGATTGGACTTGCCGCAGCCGTTGGGCCCGACGACGCCGGTCAGGCCCGGCTCGATGTGAAAATCGGTCGGTTCGCAGAAGCTCTTGAAGCCTAAAAGACGCAGTCGCTGGAATTTCATAGCGTCAGACCGCCACAAACTAATGGGGAAAGCAAGAAATCCGCCGCAATATGTTGTGGGAAGGCGGGAGCGGCCCGCTCAGCCCAGGAGGGCGGCCACAAGGCGAATCGGATCGCCGAATCGCTTTTTTCATTGCATCGTATAAATGCGGCGGAAAAAATAGGCGGCGAGTGACGAGTCGCAGGATGATTGGGCGAAGAACCGCCCTCTCGCCCTCATGCTGAGGAGGCTCCGCAGGAGCCGTCTCGAAGCATCAGGGGAGTCCGGAAAAGCGGCGCATGAAGGTTTCCTCGCCCTTCGAGACGCCTGCTCCGCAGGCTCCTCAGGATGAGGAAACCTTCCCCCGAGCGCGCCTCGGGCGTTTTCTCAAACTAGCGAGGCTCCACGGCGGAGAGCATGGGTTCGGCGCAGTCGCAAGACCAAGATTTCTGGGTGTTCGGCTATGGGTCGCTGATGTGGCGGCCGGGCTTCGACTTCGTCGACAGCGCGCTCGCCTGGGTGCATGGCTATCACCGCTCGCTGTGCATCTTCTCGCATGTCCATCGCGGGACGCCCGAGCGCCCCGGTCTCGTGCTCGGCCTCGACCGCGGCGGCTCCTGCCAGGGCGTCGCCTTCAAGGTCGCGGGGCGCCAACGCGCCGCGACCATCCGCTATCTGCGCGAGCGCGAACTCGTCACCTCGGTCTATCTGGAGAAGACGCTCGGCGTGCGATTCGCCGATGGCGGCGGCGTCAATGCGCTGGCCTATGTCGTCGACCGCACCCATAGCCAATACGCCGGGCGCCTGCCGCAGGAGGAAATGATTCGCCTCATCGCCGAGGGCGTCGGCCAGAACGGCGACAATCCCGCCTATGTGCGCAACACTTACGAACATCTGCTGCGGCTCGACATTCACGACGCCGAGCTGGCGGAGGTCGTGCGCCGTCTCGATTCCGCCTCCTGCCGCGCGGCGCCCAAAAACCGCAGCTAATTCAGAAGCGAAGCGGAAAGGTCGCGCATCGTCGCGGCGTCGGCGCAAAAATGCACATGCCACTCGCTGACGTTAAATTCGCGCGCCATGCGCCGCAGCGCATAACGGTCGCGCCGTCCCTCTTCCTCGGCGACAAAGACGCAAACCGGCCGCGTCGCGGCGCCTTCGCGCGCGACGCCGATGATGACGCCATTCGTCACATCGGCGACGAAACCGTCTTCGCCCGCCTGGAACACCGAGCAGACATAGCGGCGTCCCGACGCGCCGCGCCAGGAGAAGAAGTGATCGCGCAAACCCTGCGCGCCGGCGAGCGAGCGGAGCGCCTGACCGCGCGGCGCCGCGCCGGCGCGCGCGCCGCTGTTATCGCCAGGGAGAGAGCCGAATGAGGAGCAACGAGGGTGATACATGACCGATCCGCCACGCGAGAGCAAACGCGGAACATGAATAGAACAAACGCAGCACACAGTCAACAAGCGCGCGCCCGTCCGAACTCCTCGGGTTCCTGGCAAGGTGCAGGACGGGCGCGCGACGCGCCGCTACTCGCCAACGGCGCAAGACGGTTTCCCGTCTCACGCCGTTTATGCATGACGCCATCTTGGAAAGATGTGCGCCAACGCGCATGACAAACGCCTAACTTAAAAGACATGGCGATTGTTCGCGCCGGCGCAAGAAAAATTGCCGGAATTATTTGTTTAATAATTGTTAACCATTGGCGCCGCCGCCCGCCGTGCGCAGCCAGGCCGCGCCGCAGGCTTTGGCGAGTTCGCGCACGCGCAAGATATAGCTCTGGCGTTCGGTCACCGAGATCACGCCGCGCGCGTCGAGCAGATTGAAGGCGTGGCTCGCCTTGATGCATTGATCGTATGCCGGGAGCGCCATGAGATGCAGCGCGTCGCCGGAACCCGCGCCGAACTCCAAAAGCCGCTGGCATTCGCTTTCCGCGTCCTTGAAGTCCTCGAAGAGTTTTGACGTGTCGGCGGCCTCGAAATTATGGCGCGAATATTCCTGCTCGGCCTGCAGGAATACGTCGCCATAGGTGACTTTCTCCTCGCCCTCGCGGCCGTTGAAGTTGAGCTCCATGATGCTGTCGACGCCCTGCAGATAGCAGGCGAGACGCTCGAGCCCATAGGTGAGTTCGCCGGCGACGGGCGCGCATTCGAAGCCAGCGACTTGCTGGAAATAAGTGAATTGCGAGACTTCCATGCCATCGCACCAGCATTCCCAGCCGAGCCCCCAGGCGCCGAGCGTCGGGCTTTCCCAATCGTCCTCGACGAAGCGGATGTCGTGGAGCTTGGGATCGATGCCGATCGCCTTGAGCGAAGCGAGATAAAGCTCCTGCAGATCGGGGGGCGAGGGTTTGAGGATCACCTGGAATTGATAATAGTGCTGCAGGCGATTGGGGTTCTCGCCATAGCGCCCGTCCTTGGGGCGCCGGCAGGGCTGCGCATAGGCCGCCCGCCAGGGTTTTGGGCCAAGCGCCCGCAGCGTCGTGGCGGGATGAAAGGTGCCGGCGCCCATCTCCATGTCATAGGGCTGCAGGATGACGCAGCCCTGCGTCGCCCAGAAATTCTGCAGGGTGAGAATGAGGCCCTGAAAGGAGAGCGTTGGGGAGAGATAGGCGGTGTCGGTGGGCATGGAAATCCTGAGAGAGATGGCGTCGAAACCGTCGTTTCAACATTAACGAGACCACGCCATTCAGCGGCTTACGGCTTAAGAGCTACTTTGCGAATAAGCAATAAATGGGCAGCTCCGAAAGACGAAGCCGCCCCCCTTTTTTTACACGAGCTCCTTGGACTTGTGCTTGAGGAGCGCTTTTTCGAACTCGCCGACCGCAAACTCATGGCTTGCTTGGTTCTTGGCGAGTTTCTGCGGATCAAACCGTGCCATATCCAAAACCAAGCGATAGGCGCCTGCTATGTCGCGAAGATACTTGTCTAAGAACTTGAAAGGATCAGTGGCCCAAGCCAGCTTGCCGTCCTTGACGACGATGAGGCCTTTTAGGCCGTACACAAGAGGCATTATCAACCCATCTGGATAACGATAATCGCACTCGTCATTCAAAAAGTGCGTTGTCGGCTGCGTTAGCACGAACCCGCTCTTGTCTTTAGCTGTTTCCCTCCGAGCCGGATCATATATCTTTACGATCGAATTTGATCCGAAACGATACTGATTAGCGTTGTAAGCACTGGGAAAATCTGCGTAGATCTTGTCATAGAGCTTAGGCAGATCAGCGAGAATATCGAATGCGCTAGCTACAACATCGTTATTCAGTTCGTGAATTGGCCCCTCGCGTGCTGCTGACACTTCAGCGTGTTCCATCAGTTTATCAAATTGCTTCGAGCACTCCCCTTTATTTCGGTAGATATTCTGTGGCGTCACCGAGATATCTATGGGCAACAAACGCTCTTCGTTCGCCTTGTTGAGCGGAATCCACGCGAGCGCCAATAGGTCGCGCACTTTGATGGGGCGAGCTTCATTGCTCTCCCACTCATTGCTCTTCCATTCGATTCGCGCAGCGAGTTGAGGAGCAAGACGTCCACGAATATCATCGTAAAAGCCTTTCTTATTAGATTTCGTTTCCTGTGTCAGTTGAGCGTTATTGTTGCGCGCCGCACAAATCTCCAGAACCGACATTTCAAACTGCTGTATAATTTGAGAGTTTTCTACGTCGGACGGGACGATAAGTTCAACCGGAACGAGAAACTCAAACGTTTCGCGAATCTCCTCGAGTGCGGCGCGCTGCTCCTCCCAACAATCCTTCATGTCTTCCCACAAAGAGATCTTAGCTATTGCTTTTCGATCCATCACCGCCGAAAGCATATGAATCCCGATCGCCAGCATATTGTGGCCGCCATCCAACACGCCTTCCGATCCAGGATCATTAATTCGCAATTCAAACCGGTTTCGCTGCAACGGCTCGTAGTCAGCCGTACCCAGTAAAATGCCCTTGGATTTGAAGGGAAAAAGCTCCGGTGTTTTTTCTAGCGATTCAAGAATGTCCCGCACCACTGAGCCCGTCTTCGCTGCGCGCGGATTTGCTTCAAGTGAAACGTGGTCGAACAGAGGATAGAGGTCACGCCCACGGACAAAGCCGGTGTAACGCTTAATGCCCGCGATTGACTGGTCTGATGAGCTGCTGCTCAATCGATCCTCATCACGCGGATTTGGTTGCTCCGCCACAAGGGCAAAGCGGATAATGAGTTTTGGGGGGTTCATCATTGTCCAGTCCTTCAAAACGAAGAAACTGGCTTCGATCAATGAGCGCCGCGAATGTGCGCAATCGAGATCGGCATTTCGCCTATCAATTTGCCGCTTTCCAGCGGCATCTAGAGACCGAAACCGTTCCAGGCTTCTTTTCAACCTCTATCCAGAGGCGAACGTAGGCTGCGCGATTACACTTCTGGCGTCAAGAGGATCAGGCTAGTCCTGAACAATTTTCTCTAGCTTCCTGCGCAATCCAAGAAGCGTCAACAATTCCATATCAGTCGCCAGTACTCCCCTCAAAACTCCTGCGCCGTAGGCCGGATCACAATCTGGTTCACATCGACATTCGCCGCCTGTTCGATCGCATAGGCAATCGCCCGGGCGATTGAATCCACCGGGATCGCCCGCTCGTAAAAGGCGTTGACGAATTTTCGGCTCGCCGGGTCCGACGTGCCCGCCTTCAAATCCGTGTCGATGGCGCCGGGCAGGATGACGGTCGTGCGAATCTTGTCCCCGACCTCGTGACGCAGCCCTTCCGAAATCGCCGCGACGGCGAATTTGGTGCCGCTATAGACCGTGCCGCCGGGGCTGAAGACTTTGAGGCCGGCGACCGAGGAAATATTGATGAAATGGCCCGACCCCTGTTTTTGAAACACGGGCAGCGCCGCGGCGACCCCGTAAAGCAGGCCCTTGATGTTGATGTCGATCATTCTGTCCCATTCCTCGGTCCTTACCTCCGAGAGCGGGGCGATCGCCATCAGCCCGGCGTTGTTGACGAGAACGTCGAGCTTGCCGAACGCCTGAACCGCGCCGGCGACGAAAGAGTCGACATCGGCCTTCTTCGTCACATCCATGGCGAAAGGCTTGGCCTTGCCGCCGGCCGCGTTGATTTCGGCGGCGATGACCTCGAGCCGCTCGATGCGGCGCGCGCCGAGAACGACCGTCGCCCCAAGCGCCGCGAGATGACGAGCCGCCGTTTCGCCAATGCCGCTCGACGCGCCGGTGATGGCGACGACCTTGCCTTCGATATTCTTGCTCATGTCGGGAACCTCCGCCTTCCCCGCATCGGAAATAGCCGCCGACGCCGGCCCTCAACATAGCAAAGGCCCCGGCCTCTCGATTCAACCCCGCGCGTCGATTTCGCTTCGCGGCCGCCGAGGCCAAACAATCGCGCCTGTCTCGCCGCTAAAAAGCCCGATGAGCGATTTTTGCGCGCATGCCGAACGAAGAGTTAATTTTCATGACGAATGATCCCCTAAAAAGACGCGGCTAAAGCCGCTCTCAAGGCGTTTGAGCGAGGGCGAAGTTTTCGGCGTCGCCGCGCCGCGCCGCCGATACCCGCCGCAAACTCATGTCTTTAAAGGCGCAGGCCGGCGCGCCATCCCCTTTCGCCCGCTTCGCCGACAAAATTCTGACGCGATGCAAAGCGCCAAATCGAGGGCTTTCAGAGCTTTAACCTTTCATTCCTACCCTGATCGCCGGTCAAGAATTCGCCCCAAAGCAGCCAAAGCAAGGCCGTGAAGCTCTGTTGAGAATAGCTATGGGGCCACCCCCGAGCAGCGCTTTCGACTGAACGAAATTGCGTCTAGCACCGCAAGGTCGACCCAGTCGAAAGCCGCAACGGGCTAGATGAATTCCTAGACAGGGGCGGAGAATGCAGAGAATCGGTGCGCCAACGTATTTTGTTTCTTCGGAACGCCGTATCTATTCTGATAAAAGCTCGTCGCGTCTCTCGGTCATCATCGGCGCGGTCGCGCTGAGCCTTTTCGGGGGCGTGTGGATGGTGGCGATGCGTCCCGCCGCCGAGCCGGAAAGCGTTAAGCCCGTCGCCTTCGCGCCCAATCCCTATGGCGCGCTCGTCGGCCTTGGCGGACGCACGCAAACGCTCGCCCTAAGGCCGAGCGAAGACGAATTTGAAGGGAAGATCGAGGCGGCGTCGCATACGCCCGCCGCCGTCGTCCCGGAACGCCAGGAGATGGCGGCCCTCTCGGACACGCCCGACGCCGAAGAGACCGCCGCCGTCGACGCCCCGCTGCCGCCGCGCCGCCCGACCGAGCTCGGCGCGCTCGCGAGCCGCGGCCTTTATGAGGCGCCGCTGCGCCGCATGGCGGCGCGGACGACCGTCGTCCCCGCGACGCCCGCCGACGATCGCTCGATCTTCGAGAAATTCTTCGGCATTGGCGAATCCATGCAGCCCGCGCGGCCGCAGGCGCCCCGACAGGCGCTCGCCTATGCGGGGCCCGAGGCCAGCGGTTCTGGGACTCTGTCGGATTTGCAGTCCGGCCTGCTCGGCGGCGGCGGGCGCGGCGCGGCCGTCGCCCTCCCGTCGCGCTTCGACCGCTACACCGCCGTCTATGACATTTCCGCCCATACGGTCTACATGCCGGACGGCAGCAGGCTCGAGGCCCATTCCGGCCTGCGCGAACATCTCGACGATCCGCGCTACGTTCACTTGCGCATGCGCGGCCCGACGCCGCCGCATGTCTATGATCTGTCGCCGCGCGAGGCGCTGTTCCACGGCGTCGAGGCGCTGCGGCTGACGCCGCTCGGCGGCGAAGGGGCCATCTTCGGCCGCGCCGGGCTTCTCGCCCACACCTACATGCTCGGACCGAACGGCGATTCGAACGGCTGCGTCTCCTTCCGCGACTATCAGGCCTTCCTGCGCGCCTATAAGAATGGCGTGGTGCGGCGCCTCGCGGTCGTCGCGCGCCTCTAACAGACGCATCTCCCGCCGCCCCGGCGCGCCTATCGATCGGACGGCCTCGTCCGATCGATAAATCTGGTTAAATCAATAAAGTGCGGCAAGCTTCGCTCGAAAAAGCCTCTCGACTTTTTCGGCATCCGGCGCCCGCTATTGTGTGAATGATTTACGGCGCTTAGCCCCGCCCTTCTTGTCGCGGCGATCAAGATCAAATAGCATTTGCCGATCATGCTTTGAGGGGATTGCATGACCACTTCGATCTATATCATTAATCCTGCGGGCGATTTTCCTACCTATTTCGGCGGCGAAGCCATGGCGGCGTCCGGCGCGCCTGGGGCCGTCATGATGGCGGACCTCGCCAGCGCGACGGTCGCGGCCCTCGCCCCGCAAGACTTCAATATCGAGCTCTGCGAGGAGCAGGTCGAGCCCGTCAATTTCGACCATCCCGCGGACTGGATCGCCATCACAGGGAAGGTCAGCCAGCGTCTGCGGATGACCGCCATCGCCGACGAGTTCCGCCGGCGCGGCAAGCGCGTCATCATCGGCGGTCCCTACGCCAGTCTCTCCCCGGCGCGGCTGCGCGATCACTGCGACGTGCTGGTGAGCGGCGAGACGGAGGAAATCGCGGCCGATCTTTTCTCCGATCTTCGCGCCGGCAAGCCGAAGGACAGCTATGTCGGCGACAAGCCGTCGCTCGCCGCGTCGCCGCTGCCGCGCTGGGACCTTTATCGCAACGACCGGGCGATTCTCGGCGCGGTGCAGACCTCGCGCGGCTGTCCCTTCGAATGCGAATTCTGCGACGTCATCCAGTATCTGGGCCGCAAGCAGCGTCACAAGCCGATCGAAAATGTCATCGCCGAGATCGACGCGCTCTGGAACGCGGGCTATCGCACCGCCTTCCTCGCCGACGACAATTTCACCGCCTATCGCGCGCATTGCAAGGAGCTGCTCGCGGCGATGGCGCACTGGCGCCGCGATCGTCCGATGGAGTTCGTCACGCAAATCTCCATCGACGCGACGCGCGACGAGGAGTTGCTCGACATGTGTGTCGCGGCGGGCCTGACGCAGGTCTTCGTCGGCATCGAAACGCCCAATGTCGAAAGCCTGCGCGAGACCGGCAAGCGGCAGAATCTCAAGATCAGCCTCGTCGACGAAATCCAGAAGCTCGTCGACCACGGCATGTCGGTCATGGGCGGCATGATCGTCGGCTTCGACCATGACGGCCCCGGCGTCTTCGCCCAGCAATATGATTTCGCCATGGCGACGCCGATCCCGATTTTCAGCCTTGGCGCGCTGATGGCTTCGGAAGCGACGCCTCTCTTCGACCGCATCACGCGCGAAGGCCGCCTCATCACCGGCGGCGTCGAGACCCAGGCGGTGCCGTGGAGCTCCAACATCCAGTGCCAGACGATGAGCATGGAGGAGCTGCATGACGGCATGCAGAATCTCTGCAACGCCATCTACGCGCCGGCCGCCTTCGGCGAGCGCATACTGCACATGATCCAAACCTTCGGCCGCAACCGCAAGGGACCGGCGCCGCAGCCCTTCGATCCCAAATCGCTGCGCGAGGTCGAACAGCAGGCCATGCAGGTCGGCATGGATGTGCGCAAGATGGGCGAACAGGAAGGACGCATGTGGAACAGGGTTTGGGGCGCCGCCGTGCGCAAGCCCGAGACCATCACCATCGTCGCGCGCATCATGTTCCAATATGCGCAGGCGCGGCACATGTTCGACAAGGGCAATTATTGGGAGCCGCAGCTCGCGAGCCCGCCCGTCGCGCCGTCACGCGCGGCGTAGGCCATTGCCGGTGACCGGAAGTCCTTATGACCTTCGCAAGGACAGCACCCAGCGTAACTCTGGTGGAGAATAGAGTTCCGCAGAGAAAATTTGCATTTCTTCAACGAAAAGACGAGGCTCGCAGGCCCATTTTGAACGCAATGTTTGAATAAAAATATCCAGCGAGCTATTCTGTGTACCCATATCTAGATCATGAAAGCCAATTTCCTTGGTATCGCCATTTTTTATTGCTTCGCCTATATCATCTCTGAATATGCTTCGGTCAGCGAAATCCCAATCTGCCAGAATAACGACATTTTCTTTCACGGATAAATCAAAATACACTGAGCTCAACTTGGAATAGTTCACCACACAAAATTCGCTCGCATAGTCAACTCCTATTAGCACATTAAAAACAGATATAGAATCAACCAAACCCCTCAACTCGCCGTATGTGATCAAACGCCCACCTGCAAAGCAGTACGGTAACATGCCTGGATCGCCACCCAGCAAAATTACCTTCTGGGATGCAGTCAGTAAGTCGGCCTTGGAAAATCTTTGCCTATCGATTATGCGGGCCTGCTCACTCGCCCAAGCGCTAAGAACGGCCTTTGGAACTGTTGAATAGGCCGATTTACGAGCTGCTTCGTCTGTGTTTCCCTCAAGAACACCTAGTATTAGAAATGGCCGATATGGCGCATGCGTGTAGATAAATCCTCCTACACTGACTGCAGTTCCACCAGCCCGGTTGTATCGATCAAATTCGCTCATCAATAACGAAGCGCGGCCGAACTTTGACCCATCCGATCCTAACATAGGACGTATCAGTGTCGACTGAACCCGGATAAGAGCTTCACGATCTTTTTTGTCAGCAGCCGGGATAAGCTCCCGGATGAATGTATCTGCCCCAACTGTATATGGGTTCGCGGAATGGATAAACTCGGTCCCGTCGATGGGATTCTTGTACTCAAGCTGAACATCGAGCATTAATATCAGGCGCAACAGAGCATTATCAAAGGGCAACTCATCAGGGTCGTTGACCCCGCCGAAGAGCGCTCCTTGATCCTCAATCCTTATGCTTACGCGAGTAGAGACATCCCGAGGCAACTCCCGCGGCTCGGCGCGTCGGATCAGCGGACGTGTTGAAATCGAACTAAACTCCAACACGTTTGCATCGGACATGCCGGCTTCGTAATGTTTGCTTACAACTTTGACGTACTGCGCGATCTCAAATACCGAGAAAAAACCGATGCCAAATTTGCCGACCGGATGTATACGTTTGCTTTGTAACCCAGGATATTCTTCACGTAGTACGGGAGAGCTCCAAATAGACTTTCCAAAGTCGACGAGAGGTCCACATAGAACTCTTTCCGACATCCCAATGCCGTTGTCATCAACATGCAGCCAGCACTTGTTTTCCTCTCCAGCAACTGCCTCGATACTAACGCTAATTTTCCCCCAGTCGGCGGAACGTTCTTCGAGCGACCTTCTCGCGCGAATGGCATCAGCCGCATTTTGGAGCAACTCACGTATCGGAGCAATCCGATCCCGACCATAAAGGTGACGACCACCTAGAGTTTGGGCAAGATGAATAGGATCGGAAACGCGGATTTCCGCATCTATAGGGCGCCACCCTTCGGGCCGGATATGGATTGAAAGGGCGCGCGGACTTTCCGCTCCAAGTACTCGCTGGACTTGGAGCGGCGCAAATTGTAGCTCTTCGAGCAAAGCGCTAGCGGCACGAATTTCTTTGTCGACGAGACGGACAAGATCATAGGCTAGCCACCACGCCCCGGCATCGGCAGCTTTAAACGGCTGTCCTGCACTGTAAATCAGCGTACCACCTTCTACGACCGGCTTATTAATTTTGTTCTGCGCATTCCAATGTGAATTCGAAACTCCAGTCGGGCGAGTTGCTGCGTAAAGAATTGTAGGCGCCCGCCGCCGATCAATATGAGCTGCATCCGCGCAACGCAGTAAACACGCGACCTTTCGTTCACTCACAGCCCAGTCGGCAGGAAGCATGGTCCCAGCGCCAATGTTGTCTACCAACTTTTCCGCAACGCGAGTGATGTCCCAATGGTGACTATGGGCCACCCTACCGATCGTCGACCCAAAGGCTTCTCTAAGTTCGACGTCTTCCAAGAGATAGATTTGCCCGCCACTCGCGAGCTGCCATGAGGCCGACGCAAGTCTCTCAGAGTGACCGGCATGCAAAGCACGAAGAACCGCGAATTTGATTCCGCCAAGATATTCGGCTGGAGGGTGCTCGATTAACTCCGCCGTGGGTTCAATTTCATGTTGGCGTAATATTGCACACGTGAGGTCTTGCCACTCCTGTGTCTGCTTTATTTGCTCCAATCCACCTGGAAATGCGGCAACCGACAAACCGGCGTCGTGCAGAAGTATTGCACCTCCGAGCACAAAAGCCTCAGCGGGATTTAGCGCGTACTCTGACCCCGCGATAAGAGATGCCATTTCCCATAAGGCATCGAGATGAGAAACATCGTGGATGGTAAGGTCTTTGCAGTCTGCCGGAATAGTCGTGACCAGCTGAGCAACATTGTCTCTCATTCGCTCCAAGCTATCAAGAAGCCTTTTTCTTGGCGCGTCATGAGGGTCGCCTTTCCTCGGTGCAAACGCCTCACGCCAAAGACTACCACGCGATACTTCGAAAACCACCGCCCACTCCTCTCGCCCTAAAGATAAATGAATATTTAGACCGACCCCTAACAAGGAACAAATTTTATAACTTTATCATGGTGAAGTTAATCGAGCACCATCGCCTTCAATATCAACAACGGCGCCTTCGAACCCTTGACGCCACGCAGCAGAATGCGCGTCGCGGGCGCCTCGGCGCGGGTGTGGATCGGCTGGATCGAGACGCCCCCGAGCCGTCCCTCGACCGCCGCGAGGCATTCGGCGAGCGCGTCGGCGCGGTGGATCATGACGAAAGTCCCGCCGGATGCGAGCAGCGCGAGGCAGGCTCGGACCCAATCGGCGAGCGGCGCGCTGGCGACATGGGCGCGCGCCTTGGCCGCGTCTGGCGTGACGCGCACCTTGTCCGCTTCATGAAAGGGCGGATTGGTCAGCACGAGCGCCGCCTGTTCGTCGACCAGCCCCGCCGCGCGGCGCGATTTCGCGGAAAGCGCGTCGGCCTCAAAGACCGAGACCCGCGCCTCGAGCCCGTTCGTCGCAACATTCAACCGCGCCAGCGCGCTGCTTGCGGGATCGATCTCGACAAGGCCGACACGCGCGCGCGGCGCGCGCAACGCCGCCATCAGCCCGACCGCGCCCGCCCCCGCGCCAATGTCGAGAATGAGGCCCTGCTGCTCATCGGGCGTCGCGGCGGCGAGCAGCACGGCGTCCGTGCCGGCGCGATGGCCGGCGGCGCTTTGACGCAGGCGCAGGCGTCCGTCGAGAAAGCCGTCGACTTCCGTTTCTTCGCTCATAAGACCGCGACACTCTCACGAAGCGACGACGGATAACAACGCGCGGCGAAGCGAATATCCCCTCAATGGAGATCGCTCCCGCCCGCTTACGGCGGGCGATGGCCCGTCTGAACGGGGAGGCAGGCGCCCACTCTCCCATGCGCTCGCTTCGCCCGCCCGACTTGCCGCCTCCCTCCCAAAGCCGTAAATTCGCGCGATTAGGGACAAGGCCGAGGGGGCTCCGTGGGTATCGTCATTCCGTTGGAAGAAAAAAAGGAAGCCGGCCTCGACAGTCTCCTCGAACTCATCGGCCCCGATCTCGAGCGCACCAATCAGCTCATCATCCAGAGAATGGGCTCCGACGTCACGACGATCCCCGAGGTCGCGAACCATCTCATTTCGGCCGGCGGCAAGCGTCTGCGGCCCATGCTCGTGCTCGCCACCGCCGGCATGTGCGGCTACAAGGGCGACGGGCACCTGAAATTCGCCGCCGGCATCGAATTCATGCATACGGCGACGCTCCTCCATGACGACGTGGTGGACGAAAGCGACATGCGGCGCGGCAAGATCGCCGCGCGCATGCTGTGGGGCAATCAAACCTGCGTGCTCGTCGGCGATTTCCTGCTCGGCCACGCCTTCAAGATGATGGTGGAGCCCGGCTTCATCGCCCCGCTCACCGTCGTCTCCCAGGCGGCGGCGGTCATCGCCGAGGGCGAGATCATGCAGCTCAACGCCGCCAAGGACACGACGACGACGGAAGACGCCTATATGGGCGTCATCCGTCGCAAGACGGCCGAGCTTTTCGCGGCGGCGGCCGAAGTCGGCGTGATGCTCGGCGGCAAGTCGAAAGCCGACGAGGCCGCCGCGCGCAGCTATGGCATGAATCTCGGCGTCGCCTTCCAGCTCATCGACGACGCGCTCGATTACGGCGGCCAGGCGGCCAAGCTCGGCAAGAATGTCGGCGACGATTTCCGCGAGGGCAAGATCACGCTTCCGGTGGTGCTCGCTTTCCGCCGCGGCAGTGAGAAAGAGCGCGAGTTCTGGCGGCGCACGCTGGAGAAGGGCGACATCAAGGACGGCGACGTCGAGGTCGCGTGCGGACTGATGAAGAAGCACAAGGCGCTCGACGACACGATCGAGCGCGCGGCTCATTACGGCGCCATCTCTCGCGACGCAATGGAGATTTTCCCGGCGTCGCCCTGGAAGAGCGCGCTGCTCGAAGTCGTCGATTTCTGCATCGAGCGCGTTTACTGAGGCCGGCCGGCCTTGCCGTGCGCACAAGGCCTGCTCAAAAATCCGGAGCGATATCGCGCGTTAGCGCCGCCGCCAAAGATAGATCGCGACGGCGGCTCCAAACGCCGACACGACGATTTTCCAGAACAGACGCCAGCGTATGGAGGCGGCCCGCGCGGGGGCCGCGTTGTTGCGCGGGAGATCGACGGCGCGGTGGGAAGCGACGGGATTGAGCGCGGCATGAGCGTAACGCATCGGCTGCTCCTTATATGAGAGTCGACAGGTGCTTTTGACGTCAGGCTAACGCGCAAAAAATTTACAATTGCTTTCGCATCGACGCCGTGACGCGAACGATGCGCCCTAGCGCGCTTTCCGATCAGACGGGATCGTCTGATCGAGAAGAAATCGCGCCAGTTAATACGCTGGAGCAAGTTCCGGTCGAAAAAGTCTGCCAACTTTTTGGGAACTTGCTTAGGCGACGGAGACCAAGATGGCGGGCGAAACAGTCAAAAGTATGAAGGATTATGGTTTCGATCTGGTAGCCGCGGCGCCGCCCTTTGCGGCGCAGCGCCCGACGCGCAAAGTCACGCATGGCCGCGCGCTGGACGATCCTTACGCCTGGCTCGCCGCCGACAACTGGCGCGAAGTGTTGCGCGATCCTTCCGCGCTGCCGGATGAGATCGCCGCGCTCATCAAGGCGGAGAACGCCTATTGCGACCGTGTGACGGCGCCGCTCAAAGCTTTGCGCGAGACGCTCGTCGCCGAATTGCGCGCGCGCATCAAGGAGGACGATAGCGACGTTCCCGAGCCCGACGGACCATTCGCCTATTACGGCCGCTTTCGCGAAGGCGGCGAGCATCCGCTCTATTGCCGCACGCCGCGGGGCGGCGGGCCCGAGACGATCCTCTTCGACGGCGAGGCGCTCGCGGCGGGAAGCGATTTCTTCGACATTGGCGAGACGGCGCATGCGCCCGATCACGCGCAGCTCGCCTGGAGCGTCGACGACAAAGGCTCCGAGCTCTACGCCATTCGCACGCGCGCCCTCGCCGACGGCGTCGATCGCGCCGATGTCGTGACCGACACGGACGGCTCTCTCGTCTGGAGCGCGGATTCGAAAGCCTTCTACTATGTGCTCGTCGATGAGAACCACCGCACGGCGCAGGTGTTTCGTCACGACGTCGGCGCCGATCCCTCGACCGACGCGCTTATCATCGAGGAACTCGACGGCCAATGGTTCGTCGACCTGCGCGAGAGCCGCTGCGGGCGCTTCGCCATCGTCTCCATTCGCGGCCATGACGCCTCCGAATGCTGGCTGATCGATCTGAGGGATGCGCAAGCCTCGGCGCGCATCGTCGCGCCGCGCGAACCACGCCTGCGCTACGACGTGGAGCCGCATGGCGATCTTCTCTATATTCGCAACAACGCCGACGGCGCGCATGATTTCCGCATTTCCGTCGCGCCGCTCCATGCGCCGGGCCGCGAAAATTGGGATGACGTCGTGCATCATCGGGCGGGCGCGATGATTGTCGCGAACACGGTCTACGCCCGTTATCTCGTCTGGCTGTTGCGCGAAAATTCGTTGCCCAAACTCATGATCCGCGACCTCGCCAGCGGCGAGGAACATGCGATCGCCTTCGAAGAGGAAGCCTATGCGCTCTCGCTCGATCCGGGGCTCGAATTCGACACCAATATCTTGCGCTTCGTCTATTCGTCGATGACGACGCCCGAAGAGACCTATGATTACGACATGGCGACGCGGACGCGCGTCTTGCGCAAGCGCCAGGAAATTCCCTCCGGCCACGATCCGAAACATTATGTGACGCGGCGCCTGTTCGCGCCGGCGCGCGACGGTGAAAGCGTGCCGATCACCTTGCTGCATCGCGCCGACTTTACGCCCGGCGGTGACGGCGCGCCGCTCCTGCTCTACGGCTATGGCGCCTATGGCTATGCGCTTGCGGCGGATTTCGACGAGGACGCGCTCTCGCTCGTCGATCGCGGATTCGTCTACGCCTACGCCCATGTGCGGGGCGGAACCGACAAGGGGTGGCATTGGTACGAGAACGGCAAGCTCGAACATAAGCCCAATACATTCGCCGATTTCATCGATTGCGCGCGCCATCTCATCGCCGAAGGCTATACGCGCGAAGGCGCGATCGTCGCGCAGGGCGCGTCGGCCGGCGGCATGCTCATGGGCGCCGTCGCCAATGAGGCGCCGCGGCTTTTCGCCGGCATCATCGCCGGCGTGCCCTTCGTCGACGTGCTGAACACCATGCTGCGCGGCGATCTGCCGCTCACGCCGCCGGAATGGCTCGAATGGGGCAATCCGATCGCCGATCCCGCCGTCTATGACCGGATCGCCGCCTATTCGCCCTATGACAATGTGCGCGCGCAGGACTATCCGCCGATTCTCTCCATCGCCGGCGTCACCGACCCGCGCGTGACCTATTGGGAGCCGCTGAAATGGGTCGCAAAATTGCGCAGGACGATGCGCGGCGGCGGGCCCGTTCTGCTCTTCACCCATTTGGGCGCGGGCCACGCCGGCGCGTCGGGACGTTTCGAAGCGCTCGCCGATACGGCGCTGGAATATGCCTTCGCCATCGCCTGCGCCGCGCGCGCGGCGCGCGCCGTCTCCGCCCCCTCGGATAAAAGCGCCGCCTCGATAACGTCGTAGCGCTGTTCGCCGTCGCGCATTGGGCGCGGCGCTCGACTTCATCCTGCGCGCTATACGATGCGATCCTTGGCGCTATACAATGCGGCGCCGCACAATTATCCTTCACGGCCAAAGGCCGACGCCATGAACGGCGCGGCCAAGCGCATTCCGTTCAGGCGACACTCACATGTCGGACCAGCAGGGCGCCGTCGCAAAGATGGCGCATATCGTTCATCGCTATTTCATCTGGATCGTCATCGCGTCTTACATCGGCGCCGCCGCCGCGCCGCGCGCAGGCGCCCTGCTCCATCAGACGCATTCCGCGAACATAGGATCGAGCGATCTCCATGGCTCGGCGGCGATGGCGCTTCTCGCCCTGCTCCTGTTCAACGCCGGCCTTTTCACCAATCTCCGGGAGGCGAGAAGCGTCGTGAAGCGACCCTTTCTCGTCGTCTCGGGCGTCTTGGGCAATTTCGTCATGCCATACGCCTTCGTCGCCGCGGCGAGCCTTTGTCTCAAGCCCTGGCACAATCCCGACGAAGCCCAGCAGATTCTGACGGGGCTCGCTTTCGTCGCGGCGATGCCGATCGCCGGCTCGTCGACGGCCTGGACGCAATCGGCGAACGGCAATCTCTCGCTCAGCATCGGGCTGGTGCTGGCGACGACCCTGCTCAGCCCGCTGGTCACGCCGCTCGTCATTCACGGCGTCGGCGCGCTGACGACGGGCGACTATAGCGAAGACCTGCATGAGCTTGCGGCCGGAAATGCGGTGAATTTCCTCGGCGCCTGGGTTGTCGCGCCCTCGCTTCTCGGCGTCCTCGCCGCGCGCGTCATTCCGCAGCCGCGCATCATGGCGGCGAAGCCTTTCGTCAAGCTCGTCAATTACGCCATGATCGCCGCGCTCACTTACGCCAATGCGGCGCTGTCGCTCCCCGCCGTCGTCAGCGATCCAGACGGCGACTTCCTCGCGCTCATGCTCGCGATCGTCGTCGCGCTCTGCGTCGTCGCCTTCACTGTCGGCTATGTTTGCGCGCGTTTCGGCCGCGCCGGCCGGGGAGAGACGGCCTCGCTCATGTTTGGGCTCGGCATGGCGAATAATGGCGCGGGACTGACGCTAGCCTCGACGGCGATGGCGGATCACGCCGGCGTTATGTTGCCGGCGATCCTTTATAATCTCGTCCAGCATTTCGCCGCCGCCATCGTCGATCGAATGATGTTTCAAAAGGCCGCGGACCCCGCGTAATTCGCGCGCGCCATTATTGGCCGCTCTGCGTCCCCTGCTTGCCTTCGACGCCCGGCGCGCCGGCGGACGTTCCGCTGGGGCCAGACACGCCGCTTTCATGACCCTCAGTCGCTTTTGGATTTTCTTTCTGCACGGCGCCCGACGGCTCCACGGGGCTCGCGGTCGCTGGACCAGAGGTCACGCCCTGCTGCTGTTGCTCCTCCGCCCACGCCGCAGGCGCCGCGATGGCGAGGGCAAAGCATGCGATGACAGCGATTTGTGGCTTCATTTCAAACTCCTGCGACGGTTTTTATCTGCGCGAAGGATCGACCCCATTGGCTAAATGGAGGAGGAAACGAAACTAGCAATGGGAAAACACGCGCTGTCGCGCGCGCCATATAGCGCGCCCGCGCTCTTTGATTTATTCAGCTTAAGCTCACATCGGGAGGAAGAAGATGGCCGTCGACAGCAAGCACGCCGAAACGATAGCGCTCCACGCGGGCTGGCGGGCCGACGCCGTCACCGGCGCCGTCGCCGTGCCGATCTATCAGACAACGTCCTTTCAGTTTCGTGATACCGAGCATGCGGCCAATCTCTTCGCGCTCAAAGAGCTTGGCCCCATCTATACGCGCATCGGCAATCCCACGACCGGGGTGCTGGAGGAGCGGCTCGCGGCGCTCGAAGGCGGCGCGGCGGCGCTGGCGCTTTCCTCGGGACAGGCGGCCTCGGCTTTCGCGATTCAGAATCTCGCGCGCGTCGGCGACAATGTCGTCTCCTCGACCGATCTTTACGGCGGCACCTGGAATCTCTTCGCCAATACGCTGAAGGATCAGGGGATCGAGGTGCGCTTCGTCGATCCGACGGACCCGGAGAATTTCCGCCGCGCGACGGATGCGCGCACGCGCGCCTATTACGCCGAGACGCTGCCCAATCCGAAACTCGTCGTCTTTCCGATCGCCGAGGTCGCGGCGATCGGACGCGAATTCGGCGTGCCGCTCATCATGGACAATACGGCGGCGCCGATCCTCTGCCGGCCCTTCGATCACGGCGCGGCGATCATCGTCTATTCGACGACGAAATATCTTGGCGGGCATGGCACCTCGATCGGCGGCGCGATCATCGACGGCGGCAATTTCGATTGGGAGAAATTCCCCGAGCGGCAGCCGACGCTGAATACGCCCGATCCAAGCTACCATGGCGCGATCTGGGTCGAGGCGGTGAAGCCGCTCGGCCCCATCGCCTATATCATCAAGGCGCGCACGACATTGTTGCGCGATCTCGGCTCGGCGCCTTCGCCCTTCAACGCCTTCCTCACGCTGCAGGGGATCGAGACCATCACGCTGCGCATGGAGCGCCATGTGCAGAATGCGCAGAAGGTCGTCGATTTTCTCAGCCAGCGCGGCGAAGTGACGAAGGTGATTCATCCCTCGCAGCAGACGGGGGAGTTGCGCGCCCGCGCCGACAAATATCTCAAAGGCGGCTATGGCGCGCTGATCGGCTTCGAGCTCAAGGGCGGCCTCGACGCCGGCCGCCGCTTCATCGACGCGCTCGAACTCTTCTATCACGTCGCCAATATCGGCGATGCGCGCAGCCTCGCCATCCATCCCGCCACGACGACGCATTCGCAGCTCGCCGAGGAAGCGCAGCTCGCGACCGGCGTCACGCCCGGCTATGTGCGCCTTTCGATTGGCCTCGAGCATATCGACGACATCATCGCCGATCTGGAGAAGGGTCTTAAAGCGGCCGAGGCGGCTGACTAATGAAATCGACCCCTCGTCCTTCGAGACGCCCGCTACGCGGGCTCCTCAGGATGAGGGGCCGAGGTTGCGCAAATCGAATGTGAGCAGACTTTGCTATAACAACAAGCAGTCCTCATGCTGAGGAGCGAGCGAAGCTCGCGTCTCGAAGCACGAGGACGGCGGGGCCTCAATTCGTGACCGACGCCTGCGGCTCAAGGCTTCGTCGCGAGCCGATCGACCATCGCGCGGAGCGCGACGATCTGCGGCCCTTTCTTCGTATGGTAATCGGCGCTGTCATATCCCCACCAATCCCAGCAGGCGTTGGGATTGAGCACGAAGTTGAACGTATAGAAGGGCCAGCCCCATCCCCAGCGGCTGATGGTTTGGGGATAGAGCACGATGATCCGATTCGTATCCGCCCAGCGATTATAGCCCGCGTGTTTATAAAAACCGTCGCCGATGGCGGCCGCCTGCTGCTGGCACCCATGCAGCGCGACATGCACGCGGCAGCTCTGCAAGGCGCAGGCGTGCGGGATATAGGCGTAGCCCACGTCGCTCAGGCTGTGATTATAAGCGTTGCCGTCGGCCAGGAATTCCTTCTGGTCGAATTCGACATATTTTCCCGCCGGCGCAACGCTCGGCGCTTCGAGCGGCCCATAAATCTGTTCGAGCAGGGCCTTGGCGGCGTCGAAGTCGCAATCCACGATGAAGGGCGCCGCGTTCGCCGAGCAAGTTTTGTTTCCATAGTCCTCCGTCACCATGGCGTGGCCGGCGTCGATATCGTTTCGATATTGGATATGGTCGCCGGGCGTATAGAGCGCGTAATAGCCGCGCGTGGCGTCCATAACGGGCGGAAGCACCACTTCGTCCTTCCGGCCGGAGAACAGCCAAACGCGCGCATTCGCCAAATTGCCGATATCGTCTATGGCGCCGGAACGCGCCAATGCGTCGGTGATTTCCTTTAAATGCGCGGAGTTCGGAACGGGATGATCCGCATCGGGCTTCATACAATTATGAGTCGCGCGGTTGGAGCTCTGCTCCGCACAATCATAAGGCACGCCGGCGATGATGCCTGCTCCTGTGACGATCCCCGAATGCGCGACATGGAATTGCAGCGCCATCGCCGCGCCAGACGAAATGCCGGACACCGAGGTTTGCGAAAGATCGGCGCCGTAGGGCGGGAGGCGCTCCGCGCCCAGCGCAAAATCTATGCAGAGGCCGCACGCGAGAGCGGCGGCGAAGCTGAATTTTCCAAAGCGAAAAAAATTGAACATAAACGCCTCCTTGAAATGGACGACGGAAACGATCGTCGCATCGATCGTCACGCCGCTAGATGTCGAAGCGCCTCCTTCCCTTTCTACGAGCGGAGAGAGATGGAGCGGCGCGTCACTTCACTTTCATCGCATAGCCGGCGACGACGAAAGCGACATGGTCGGAGATTTTCGCGACAGCTTGATGCAATTCGCCTGCCGCGTCGCGGAAGGCGCGGGCGAGGGCGTTCTCCGGCACCACGGAAAGACCCACCTCCGGCGAAACGACGACCGTCGCCGCGCGGCGCCCGCGCAGAGCCGCGAGCAGCGCCGCGCGATCCGCGCCGAGGTCGCACTCCGACAGCATGCGGTTCGAGAGCCAGATGGCGAGGCAATCGACGAGGAGCGGCGCGTCTTCGGGCGCGGCGCGAATCGCCTCAGGCAACTCCTGGGGCGCCTCGATCGTGCGCCAATCGGGCCCGCGCCGCGCTTTATGCGCGTCGATCCGCGCGCGCATTTCCGCATCGAGCGCCTGCGCCGTGGCGATATAGATCCAGGGCGGCCGATGCGCCATGACGAGGCTCTCCGCATAGGCGCTTTTCCCCGAGCGCGCGCCGCCGAGAACGAGGCCGAGATAGGGATTTTCGCTCATGCCTTCGCCTTCCGAAACGGCGCGCGGGCGAGCGGCGCGCCCTCGCGATCGAAAACGATGATCTCCAATTCCGTCTCCGCATTGTCGAGCGCGCCCGCCGCCGTGCGCCAGGCGGCGCTGGCGATCGGCCCTGCGAGATCGACGCCCGCGCCTTGCGCGATTTGCAAGGCTTCAAGCGCGCTATTGGCCTTGGCGATAAGGCGCGCGATCGCCTCGCTTGCGCCGGCTTCCCGCGCGGCCCGCGCGAGCAGCGCGAAATCGACGCTGGAGCGGCCGGAATGCAGATCGAGCCGACCCTGCGCCAGCTTGGTCAGTTTCGCGAATCCGCCGCCAATCGTCACGCGCGCGACGGGATGCGCGCGCAAATATTTCAAAAGGCCGCCGACGAAATCGCCCATTTCGATGAGCGCCGTCTCGGGCAGACCGTAAAGCGCCTGCACGGCTGCTTCCGAAGTTGAGCCCGTCGTCCCGGCGATATGCGCGAGGCCCATGGCGCGCGCGACATCGACGCCGCGATGGATGCTGTCGATCCAGGCCGCGCAGGAAAAGGGCGTGACGATTCCCGTCGTGCCGAGGATGGAGAGGCCGCCGACGATTCCAAGGCGCCCGTTGAGCGTATGTTTCGCCATTTCCGCGCCGCCCGGAATCGAGATTTCGATTTCGGCGTCGCCATCGACGCCGAGCTTCGCGCTCGCCTCAATGACCAGGGAGCCGCCTTGTCGCGCCGCGCATGACGACGCCCGTCGCCGCTTGCGCGCTGGCGCGACGCGGCGAGGACGAAGAGCCATGACCGTGCATTTCATCGGCGCCGGGCCCGGCGCCGCCGATCTTCTCACGCTGCGCGGGCGCGATCTCATCGCGCAATGTCCCATATGTCTTTACGCCGGCTCGCTCGTGCCTCCTGGCGTGCTCGCGCATTGTCCGCCCGGCGCGCGCATCATCGACACGGCGCCTCTCTCGCTCGACGCCATCATTGCGGAGATGAAGGCCGCGCATGACGCCGGCCAGGATGTCGCGCGCCTGCATTCCGGCGATCTTTCCATCTGGAGCGCGGTCGGCGAGCAGACGCGCCGCCTCGACGCGCTCGGCGTTCCCTATACGCTGACGCCGGGCGTGCCCGCCTTCGCGGCGGCGAGCGCGGCCCTGAGGCGCGAACTGACGCTGCCCGAGGTCGCGCAATCCTTGGTGCTGACGCGCACCTCGGGCCGCGCCTCGGCGATGCCGGAAAGCGAAGATCTCGCGACCTTCGCGCAGTCGCGCGCGACGCTCGCCATCCATCTCTCGATCCATGTTCTCGCGCGCGTCGTCGAAGAGCTGACGCCCTTCTATGGCGCGGATTGCCCGGTCGCGCTCGTCTATCGCGCCTCATGGCCGGATGAGCGGATCGTGCGCGGGACGCTCGCCGACATAGAGGCGCGCGCGGCGGAGACGCCGATGGAGCGCACGGCGCTCATCCTCGTCGGCTCGGCGCTTTCGAGCGAAGATTTTCGTGAAAGCGCGCTTTACGACGCGGACTATGACCGGCGCTTCCGCCCTCGGGGCGAAAGGTGAGCGCGCCCGGCATTCTCATCGGCGCTGCGCGCTCCTCCTCCGGCAAGACGACGCTCGCGCTCGGCCTCATGCGGGCGCTGACGCGGCGCGGCCTCAAGATCGCGCCAGTAAAATGCGGGCCGGACTATATCGATCCCGCTTTCCACGCGGCGGCGACAGGGCGCGCGGGCGTCAATGTGGATTCATGGGCGATGGAGGCGGATCTGATCGCCCGCCTCGCCGCGCGCGCGAGCGAAGACGCCGACATCGTCATCGCCGAAGGGGCGATGGGCCTCTTCGACGGCGCGCCGGGCGGAGCGTCGGGCGTCGGCGCCAGCGCCGACATCGCCGCGCTTCTCGGCTGGCCCGCGCTCATCGTCCATGACGCCTCCGGCCAGGCGCAGACGGCGGCGGCCGTGCTGCGCGGGCTGGCGTCCTATGACGCGCGGATAAAGGTCGCGGGCGTCGTGCTCAACCGCATCGGCTCTCCGCGCCATCGCAAGCTCGCGGGCGAGGCGATCGAGGCGATTGGGCTTCCCGTGCTTGGCGCGCTGCCGCGCGACGAAGGGGTCGTCCTGCCGGAACGCCATCTCGGCCTCGTGCAGGCGGGCGAAACGCCGGCGCTCGACGCGCGCCTCGACGCGCTCGCGGATGTCATCGAGGCGCATGTGGCCATTGAGGCGATTGTCGCGGCTGCGCACGCCGCCCCCTCCCCGGCCTTCCCCCGCTCCGCCAGAGAGGGAGCAATTCCGCCCCCCGGACAATGCATCGCCATCGCGCGGGACGACGCCTTCTCCTTCTTCTATCCGCATCTCGCGCAGAGCTGGCGCGACGCCGGCGCCGAGCTTTGTTTCTTCTCGCCGCTTGCCGACGAGGCGCCGGGCGACGATTGCGACTTCTGCTGGCTTCCCGGCGGCTATCCCGAGCTTCACGCCGGGCGCCTGTCGCAGGCGCGGCGCTTCATGGCGGGGCTGCGGCGCTTTTCCGAGGCGCGCGCGGTTCATGGCGAATGCGGGGGCTATATGGTTCTGGGCGGCGCGCTCGTCGACGCGGAAGGCCAGTCCCATGCGATGGCCGGGCTCCTCGAGCTCGACACGAGCTTTGCGAAGCGCAAGCTGCATCTGGGCTACCGCCGCGCGAGACTCGTCGCGGATCATGCGCTCGGACCCGCCGGCCGGACGCTGCGCGGACACGAGTTCCATTACGCCAGCATATTGCGCGAAGAGGGATCGCCTTTCGCGCTGGCGCGCGACGCCTATGGCGACGAGGAACATCCCGCCGGATTGCGCAAGGGACGCGTCTCCGGCTCGTTTTTCCACCTGATCGCATGAAAAAAGGGCCGCCGGACGAACCAGCGGCCCAAGTCAAGGGAGGAAACGCCCAAGGAGGGCTACGAAGCGAGACAGCTCTCGCTGCGTCGCACTGTTGTATTGCTGCGACGCACAAGAGTCAAGCCCTTTTTGACAGATTGTCTATGTCAAAAGCGCGCACCCTCGCGCATACCCAAAAAATCCATTGAAATAATAAGCTTATCCTGCGCCTCTCGCTTATGCCGCCTTTGGACGGAATCGTCCAAAGGCGGTTCACGGGAGCGATTTAATAAATTTTTTGGCGGCTTTATCCGAAAAATTGGATTTGCATTTCTTCGTAGCGCGCTCGCCGGGTGGGGCCAGGAGCGCGCGGGCTGGATGGATTTACTGCGCCGCAGCGGAGCGCCCGTCCGGCGTCGCGGCGGCGGGAGCGAATTTGCCTAATTTGATATGCAGCCATTTTTTGGCGGTGTTCGTCGGCGTCGTATCGACGGCGGCGAGCGCCGACATTTCACGCCGGTCGTCAGCCGTCGGCGCCGCGGCCATGGTCACGACCGGCGATTTGGCGGCGAGCTTGGAGGCGCTGCGACTGGTCTTTTCCTCCAGCGCGATCTCGGTGGGCGGCAGGATCGTCTCGGGACGGCTGACCTCGGCCATGCGGGAGGCGAAATAGGGATTTTGGCCGCCGTCCTGATAGACGACGCGCACCGGCTTCACGCTTTGCGCGAGTTCGGCGACCTTCGCCTCATCCTTCGACGCTTTCTCGGCGACGGCGGCGGCGATATGGGGATCGCGCTTCAAGGGCGGACAGGCGACATTGGGATCGAGCTTGCCGGCGCCTTCCGCGTTGAACACATAGCGGCGTCCGCAGAAAGCGACCTGCGGCTCCTTCAGCGTCACCTCGAAATGATCCGAGCCTTCCTTCAACTGCCTCCAAAAGTCGATGTTGGGATCGAGCCGGTGCTTCGCGAGATTTTCCGCCGTCATTTTGAAGGGGAAAGACTGCATCTGGATGGCGCGCTGGCCGCCTTCGAGCGAAGAGCGCGCAATGGCGTAGATTTCGGCGATCTGCTTGTCGCTCATCGAGAAGCAGCCGGCCGAGGAGCAAGCGCCATGCACCATGATGTCGCCGCCGGTATTGCCGAGCGCGCGGTCTAGCGCGTTGGGATAGCCGACGTTGAAGGAAAGATAATAGGCGGAATTCGGATTCATCTGCGCCGGGCCGATCGAATAGAAGCCCTCTGGCACCTGACGGTCGCCTTGCCGGCGCTTGGGGCCCAGCTGGCCCGACCAGCGGCACATGGGAAAGGTCTTCAGATAGACATAGCTGCCGTCGGACCGCATTTTCCAGATTTCGAGCTCCGCCTCCTTCTTATAGGCGCGGATCAGAATCGGCGCTTCCTTGGTGACGCCGACGTCATTCATCAGGGCGACGGTTTCGGAAGGAATCGGCGCGAGCGAGCGATGCGCGAGGCCGCTGTCCTGGCAGGCCGACAACGCCAGCGCGGCGATGAGCCCGACGACTGGCGCGATGCGCGAAATTCTCATGACCGATCCCTCCGGCCGTTCCCGACGCGAGCTTGCCCGAACCGGCGGAACGGGCCGCATTCGGGCGACAAGATCGGAACATTGGGACGAGAACGTGTCCAAAAGGCTTAAAATCGCCGCGCCGGCCCGTTTTAGCGATGGATTTTGCGCGATTTACCTTAACGCTTCTCTTCGGGCTTTCGGCCCATGGCCAGGAATTTCTCCGTCCGCGACTGGACCAGCTGCTCGCGCGAAAAATTCGCAAGTCCCGAAAGCTCCTTGGCCAGCGCTTCCCCCACCGCCCCGATCGCGGCCTGCGGATCGCGATGCGCCCCGCCGGGCGGCTCCGTCACGATCAGGTCGATGATGCCGAATTTTAGGAGGTCCTGCGCCGTAATCTTCATGCTGGTGGCGGCGTCCTGCGCCCTGGCGGCGTCGCGCCAGAGGATCGAGGCGGAGGCCTCGGGCGAAGCGACCGTATAGACGGCGTGCTCCAGCATCAGCACCTTATTCGCGGCGGCGATGGCGATGGCGCCGCCCGAGCCGCCCTCCCCCACGACGACCGCGACATTGGGCACGCCGAGCGCGAGCGATACGTCGATCGAACGGGCGATCGCCTCGGCCTGGCCCCGCTCCTCCGCGTCAATGCCGGGAAAGGCGCCGGCGGTGTCGACGAGCGAGACGACCGGCAGGCCGAAACGGTCGGCGAGCTCCATTAGGCGGACGGCCTTGCGATAGCCCTCCGGCCGCGCCATGCCGAAATTGTGACGCAGTCGGCTCGCGGTGTCGGAGCCCTTCTCCTGGCCGATGACGCAGATCGGCTCGCCGCGAAACCGGCCGAAGCCGCCGACAATGGCGGCGTCCTCGCCAAAGTGCCGATCGCCGGCGAGCGGCGTGAATTCCGCGACAAGTTGCTGCACATAATCTGAGAAATGCGGGCGCTGCGGGTGGCGGGCGACCTGAATCTTCTGCCAGGGCGTCAGGCCGGCGTAAAGGTCGGCAAGCGCCTTGGCGGCCTTGGCCTCAAGCTTCGTCAGCTCCTCGCCGATCGAGACGCCCTCGCCGCCGTCGGCCAGCGCGCGCAGTTCCTCGACCTTCGTTTCAAGCTCCGCGACCGGCTTTTCAAAGTCGAGATAGGAACGCATGGGACGACTGGGCGACCTTTGGCGCGAGACGCACAAAACCGACGGGCTTGGCGGGCGGGCGCAAACTCGCCGCAACGGGCGTTGAAGTCAAGGAACCGAAAGCCTCATGTGGGACGGTTGCGGGATGGATTTCAAGGCGTCAATGTCGCGCCCGACGCGCGCGGCTTTCGGCGTGAAGGAGCGAACATATCCATGGGGCCTTTGCAAGAGCCGGTCAGCCGCTTCATCCAATCCGCCGATGGCCTCAAGCTTCATGCTCTCGATTACGCCGCGCCGGCCGGCGGCGGCCTTCTGCCTGTCGTCTGCCTGCCGGGCCTCGCCCGCGCCGCCGACGATTTCGACAGCGTCGCGCGGGTTCTGCAGGCGGAAGGAAGACGGGTCTTCGCGCTCGACTATCGCGGGCGCGGCCGCTCCGACTGGGACCCGGATTGGCGGCGCTACGATTTCGACGTCGAGCAGGGCGATATTTCCGCCCAGCTCGGCGACGCCGGCGTCGCCGAGGCGATCTTTCTCGGCACCTCGCGCGGGGGCCTCCATACGATGCGCATCGCCGCAAGGCGGCCCGGCGTCGTCCGCGCCGCCGTGCTCAACGACATCGGCCCCAAGATCGAGCATGCGGGATTGCTGCGCATCAAGCGCTACGTCGGGAAGCTGCCGCCGATCCCCTCGATGCGCGAAGCGATCGCGCTGATGCGGCTCGCGGCCGGCGCGCAATTTTCCGACGTTTCGCCGCAAGAATGGGAGAGGTATGCGCGCCTCACCTTCGTCGAGAAGGACGGCAAAGTGCTGCTGCGCTACGACCCGGAGCTCGCCCATACGCTCGATATGGTGACGCCGGAGGCGGAGCCGGAAACCCATTGGGAAGATTTCGCCGCGCTCGCGGAATTGCCGCTGCTCGCCATTCGCGGCGCCAATTCCGACATTCTCTCGCCTGAGGTCTTCGACGAAATGGCGCGCCGCGCGCCTTTGGTGGAGCGGCTTGTCGTCGAAGGCCAAGGCCACGCGCCGCTGCTGCTCGATGCGCCGACGATCGCGCGCATCGCCGATTTCGTGCGCCAACGCCCCTAGGATGAGAAGAAATCGTGCTGAACTTATTAGCCGGAGCCAGCGCCGATCGAAAAAGTCCGTCAACTTTTTTCGAAACTTGCTCTAGACGAGGCTGCTTTCGGTGAGCAGTTCGACGACCTGCCGAATGTCGTCGGGGAGAAACGGCTTCTCGATGACCGGGCTTCCCGACCGCGCGATGAAGCGGGCGGCGGAAGGGCCAAGGACGTCGCCCGTCACGAAAGCGATGCGCGAGGTCAATGATGGCGCTTCGAGCGAAAGCCAATCGTAAAAGGCTGGCCCGTCGCAATCGGGCATGCGGATATCGCAAAGAATGAGATCGACCGGCTTCGCGCGCTCCCGCAGGCGCGCCTTGGCCTCCGCCCCGTTCGCCACGCATTCGCAATCGAAGCCGATGCGGTTCAAGATTTCGACGAGAAGAAACGCGATCTCGATTTCGTCATCGATCACCAACGCATGGCGACGCGGCGGCGCGGCTTGCGCGACGCTTTCAGACTCATCGGCGCGCAAGCCGCTCGCGCCCTCGCCCGCATTGATCGGAAGTTGAATGACGAATGTCGCGCCGACGCCCGGCTGCGGCGGCGCGAGCGTCAGCGACCCGCCATGCGACTCGATCAGCCCGCGGGAGACGGCGAGACCGATCCCCGTTCCGACGCCTTGCGGCTTCGTCGTGAAAAAGGGCTCGAACACGCGGTTGCGGATTCTCTCGGGAATGCCGGGACCATTGTCCGAAAAGGCGAAGATGATTTTCTCGCTCGCCCTATCGGCGCTGACGTCGATTGAAATCCGCCGGGGCGCGGGCTGGCTTTCGAGCGCCTGCTGCGCATTGACCACGAGGTTGAGCAGCACCTGATGCAATTGATCGCTGTCCGCCCTGATCAAGGGAAGACCCGGCTCTATCTTGGTCGCCACGTCGACGCCGGCAGTGCGCAGACTGTAAGACAGAAGGTCGAGGACGCGCTCTATCAATTCGGGAATATTGACCTCGACGCGCTCGGCCTCGCGCTGGCGCGCCATGGTGAGGAAGGTCTTGACGATTTTCGCGCAGCGATTGGCGGCGGTTTCGATCTTGGCGCCGCGTTCCGCGAAGCTCGCGAATTGCGGATCGCTTCCGCCGCGCGCCTGCGCCGCCTCGCGCAGCATCAAGGCCTGACCGATGACGATCGAAAGCGGATTGTTCAATTCATGCGCGACGCCAGCGAGGAGCGATCCAAGCGCGGCGAGCTTCTCGCTCTGATACAGCGCCTCTCTTTGCCGCTCGATCTCGGCGGCGGCCTTCCGCGCCGGCCGCAAATCGCGCAAATGCGCCGTAAACAACGCCTCATGCGAGGCGCCGACCGCGGTGATCGCAAGCTCGACCGGTATGCGCGAACCATCGGCGCAAAGCGCCTCAAGCTCCACTCGGCGGCCAAGCACCGCGCTCGGGCCGCCGGAGGCGAAACGCTTCAGGCCGGCGTTATGCGCCTCGCGCAACTCCGGCGGCACGATCAATTCGGCGATGGTCTTGCCGACCGCCTCTTCGCGGGAAAATCCGAAGGTCGCCGTCGCGGCGGGATTGAATTCGACGACGCGGCCTTCCGCGTCGGTCACGACGATGCAATCGAGCGCCGAGTCGACGACAGCGGCGTGAATCGCCTCGCGCCTCTGATGCCGCACCAAAAGATCGGCCTGATCGAGCCTGCGCTTTTCGATTTCGGTGAGATTGCGTTCGATCGCAATGACGCCGAGCGTCGCGCCATTCGGCGAAAACGGCCGCAGACTTTCCTCGATGAAGGCGCGAAGGCCGGCCTTTCGTCCGAGCCATCGCTCGGAGCGGACCGGCTCTCCCTTGAGGATTTTCGGCAGGGCGAGTCGATAGGCCTTCGCCGTCTCCGCATCCAAAACCTCCTCGACGGGCCTGCCCAGCACGGCGCTTTCCGGCAGGGCGACGGCGTCGAGAAATTCGTCGTTCACGAAGCGGTAGCGCAAATCGAGATCGAGAAACGCCGCCGGTCCCGGAATGGCCTGGAAAAAGGCGCGCAGCATCGATGCCGCCCCTTGCGCGGCGCTCGCGGGCGGCGCGATGTCGGAGGACTGCGCGATATTGGACATGCTCAGGCCCGCAAAGCGTTGGAGGCCGCCGGCGCGACGCGAAGATCGGGCGTTTCATGCAGCCACAAGGTGATCGGCTCGGCGACATTCTTGAGTTCGCGTCTCGTGGCGACGAAATTGGCGCGCACCTTCCCCTGCGTCATGGCGCGCACGAGATCGGTTATCATGATCGAGCCGGGCGGCGCCGCTTCCTGAACCCTTGCGGCAAAGGCCACGACCTCGCCAAATCTGTCCCCATTCCTGACGATCACGTCGCCGACGGCGACGCCGATGCGCAGCCGCAGCATATCGTCGAGGCCGCGTCCGCCCGCATAGGCGCGCGTCTCGCTTTGACAGTCGACGGCCCACTCGACGGCGTTCTGCACGCTCGGGAAGTCGATCAAGGCGCCGTCGCCGAGCATTTTGAACAAAAAGCCCGAGCGCGCAGCGACGGATTGCGCGACCACGTCGCGAAAGAAACGGTCGGTCAGCGCGAGGCCGCCGGGCTCGTCGCGCTGGATCATGCGCGTATAGCCGACGATATCCACCGATGCGATCGCCGCGAGCCGCTTGCCCGCGAAGGCGGCCTGCGTCGACTTGCGCCGACGCAACAGGCCGCGGATGCGCGCCAGCATTTCGCGCATGTGATAAGGCTTGCCGATATAATCGTCGCCCCCCAATTCGAGCCCGACGATGCGATCGATCGACGAATTCATGGCGGTCGCGAAAATGATTCCCGCGGAGCTGCGGGCGTTGAGCCAGCGGGCGAGCGACAGCCCGTCTTCCCCCGGCATATTCACGTCGATGACGGCGAGGTCGATCGATTCGAATTCGACGGCCGCGCGGAACTCGCCCGCAGAGCCCGTCGCGATCACCCGATAACCGTTCGATCCCAGGAATTCGGCGAGCAGGTCGCGCAAATCCTCTTCATCCTCGGCGATCGCGATGATCTCGGCCATTCCGGTCCTGCTCGGTCGTATATTTTTTAAGAATGGCTGCAGGCCGAAACGGCCGGGCAAGGAACCGCCGCCGCCATGTATATCGTCAAATGCGCGCCATGCAAAACTCCCCGCATCGTCCGCCTAGGGCGCGTAGCCGAGAGCCTGATTGAGCCGCGAGATCGCGACGCCGACATTGATCGCGGCGTTCGCTTGCATGCGCTGGGCCTCGAGCTGGATCTGGCGCACGCGGTAAAGGTCGAAGGCGCTGATCTCGCCGATACTATATGATTTGCGCGACAATTCGAATTGATCGTTGGCGACGGAAAGCCGGCTGTTGGCTGTGCCCGCCGCGCGCTGCGCGGCCGCGAGCGCCACGCGCGCCGCCTTTATCTCCGCCGCGACGACGCGACGCGCACGATCATATTCGGCCTGCGCGCGGTCCATTTCGGCTTGCGCCGCGGCGATTCGCGGCTCGTTGCGGCCCGCTGTCGGCAAGGGAATGCGGATGCGAACGCCGACGGTCGTTGTATCGGTGCGCTGGTTGGTGATCGGCTGCGAAGGATCGGTCGAATATTGATCATTATATTCGCGCCGCCCGAAGACGCCGATATCGGGACTGTCGATCGGCGTCGCATCGACGAGGCGCATTTGCGCCTCGGCGCGCTCGAGCGCGGCGCGCGGCGCGCGCAGGGCCGGATGATCTTCTATGTCGGTCGCGGGACGCACGGTTTCGAGCGTTCCCTCCGGCGGCGCGCCGCCGGTCAGCGTCATATAATTCACCTGCGCGACCTTCGCGGCGCCTTCCGCCTGCGCCAGCTCCGTTTCGGCGGCGAGCGTCTCGTTCTGGGCGAGCAGCGCATCGCCCTGCGCGGCGTCGCCAAGCTCGACGCGCCGGGTCATGTCCCTGCCGATGTCATGCGCCGTCGCGACGCGGTTGCGCGCCACCTCAACGTCGCGTCCGGCGCGCTGCGCGCTCCACCAAGCGTCGCGCAGCAGCGCCGCGACGCCGAGCCGGCGCAGCGCCAGCAACTGCTCCACCTCGTAAACGCCGGTCGTCACCGTCGCTTCATAGGCGTCGCGCTGACCCGGCAGCCACAGCGGCAGCCCGGCCTCCAACTCCGTCTCGTTGTAATTGCGCATATTGCCGGTGACATTGCTGGAGACATTGTTGCGTTGCAGGCCGCCGACATAGGGCGAACCGGGCGAGATCGAATTCGCGGTGGCGTAGCGCGCCGAAATGGCGCGATATTGCGCTTCGAGCGCCTTGCTCTGCGCATCGATCGCGACGGCCATTTCGAGATGACGCGCCAGAACGCCGCCGCGCGGCTTCTGGGCCGCCGGCCGCGCAGCCGGTCTTTTGCCCGCGGCTTTCACCGAGCCTTTGACGCGCGGCTCCGCGGATTGGGCCGCCTCCTGCGCCAGGCAGGCGTCGCCGCAAGCGCCGCCAAGGGCCGCCAAGGAGCAAGCGATGAAAACGACGCGCACTTTCATGCGCGGGCGTCCTCGCGTCGGCGCTCCGAGGCGCCCCGCGGCCCCCTGGCGCTCAGCTTCTGACGCAGGAAGAGGCCAAGATTGGCGGTGCGGTCGTAAAGAATCGGCAGCAGCACGAGAGTGAGCACGGTGGCGGAAATCAATCCGCCAATGACGACGACGGCGAGCGGCCGCTGGATCTCCGCGCCCGGCCCCGTCGCGAAAAGAAACGGAATGAGGCCGAAAGCCGCGATGCTCGCGGTAAGCATCACCGGCCGCATGCGCCGACGCGCGCCTTCGACGACGGCCTCGCGGGTCGTGCGCGTTCCTTCCGCGACGAGCTTGTTGATATAGGAAATCAGCACGACGCCATTGAGCACGGCGATGCCGATGAGCGCAATGAATCCGACCGACGACGGCACGGAGATGAATTCGCCGGAGAGCCACAGGCCCAGAATGCCGCCGATCGCCGCGAAGGGCACGTTGCAGAACACGAGGGTGGCCTGCAGCATGGAATTGAAGGTCAGATAGAGCAGGAGAAAAATCAGCGCCAGCGCGATAGGCACGACGATGGCGAGCCGCGCCGAGGCGCGCTGCTGGTTCTCGAACTGGCCGCCCCATTGATAGCGGTAGCCCGGCGGCGTCTTCACATTTTGCGCGACCGCCTTTTTCGCTTCGTCGACGAAGCCGACGAGATCGCGTCCCGCGACATTGGCGAGCACGGTGGCGAAGCGCCGCCCGCCCTCGCGCGCGACCTGGATCGGTCCGTTCTCCGCCTCCACCTGGGCGAGCTGCGAGAGTTCGACCACCCTGCCGTCGCTGGCCACCATCGGCAGCCGCGCGAAATCCACGGAGGAGCGGCGCGAGGTTTCCGATCCGCGCACCACAAGCGGCGTGCGGAGCGGTCCTTCGAGAACGATGCCGCTCGGCTGGCCGTCGACCCAGACGCGCAGCGCGTTCTGAATTTCGGCGGCGCTCAGGCCGAAGCGTCCGGCTGCGAGCCGGTCCACACGCGCCGTAAGATAGCGCATGCCGTCGTTCTGCAAGCCGAACACGTCGCGCGCGCCCTTGATCTTGCGCAGAGTCGCCGCCACGTCGCGGGTCAGTCGATTGAGCTCGTTGATGTCGTCGCCGAAAATCTTGATCACCACGTCGCCGCGCGCGCCGATGATCATCTCCTGCACGCGCATGTCGATCGGCTGCGAAAAAGCGTAGGAGATGCCGGGCATTGTGTCGAGAACGGCGCGGATTTCGCCCATTAGCCAGTCCATGCCCTTGCCGCGCCATTCGCTCTGAGGCGCGAGGGTGAGAAAATTATCCGTCTCGTTGAGGCCAACGGGATCGATGCCGAGTTCGTCCGCGCCGGCGCGCGCTATCATGCCCTTGACCTCGGGCACGCGCTCCATGATTTCGCGCTGGATGCGCATGTCGGTCTCGGCGGCGACATTGACGCTGATCGTCGGATGTTTGCGCACGGTGATGACCGGCGTGCCCTCGTTCATCACCGGCATGAAGGTCTGGCCGATGCGCGAATAGGCGACGCCGGCGACCACGAGGCCGAAAAAGGCGATGGCGGCGGCGAGCGAGGGTTTCGCCAGCGCGCGCATCAGTACGGGCTCGTAGATCGCGGCGATCTTGCGCACGAGCCACGGCTCGTCCGATTGTCCGGGCTTTAAGAGCGTCGCGCAAAGCGCCGGCACCACGGTCAGCGACAGGACGAGCGCGGAGCCGAGCGCGAAGGCGATGGTGAGCGCGACCGGCGCGAACAGCCGGCCTTCCAGCCCTTCGAGCGACAGCAGCGGCAGGAAGACGGTGACGATGATGACGACGCCCGAAGTCAGCGGCGCAGCGACTTCGCGTGTCGCCTCCAGGGTCATGAAAATTCGGTCGGAGAGCGTCGCGTCATGCGCATGCGCCATGCGATGCTCGACATTTTCGACGACGACGACGGCGCAATCGACGAGCAGGCCGATGGCGATGGCGAGGCCGCCAAGCGACATGATGTTGGCGGAGAGGCCCCACAGCCGCATGATGCCGAAAGTCGAAAGCGCGGCGAGCGGCAGAATGATCGAGACGACGACCGCCGCGCGCAAATTGCCGAGGAAGAGGGCGAGCAGAATGACGACGAGGACGATGGCCTCGATCAGCACCTTCTGCACCGTCCATACCGCCTTGCCGATCAATTCGCTGCGGTCGTAGAAGATTTCGATCTTGGCGCCGTTGGGCAGGCCTGGCTCGAGTTCGGCGAGCCGCTCCTTGACGCCGCTCACCACCTTGCGCGCGTCGGCGCCGCGTAGCGCGAGCACGAGGCCCCACACCGCCTCGCCCTCGCCGTTGCGCACGACGACGCCATTGCGCGGCAAGGCGCCGTTGCGCACCTCCGCCACGTCGCCGACCCGCACGATGCCCGTCGCGGGCGCGCCGCCCACCGCCGGCCGGATGATGACGACCGAGCGAATGTCGTCGAGCGAGCGCAGGCGGCTCTCGGCGCGCACAAGCAGCGTCTCCTCGCCGTCGCGCACGCGCCCGGCGCCGTCGTTCTTATTGTTGGCGGAGAGCGCCGTCTGCAGCATATCCACCGTCACGCCGCGCGCCGCCATGGCCGACGGCGACGGCGCGACCTCGAAGGTGCGCACGAAGCCGCCGAGGACGTTGAGATCGGCGACGCCCGGCAGGCCGCGGATGGCGGGCCTTATCGTCCAATCAATGAGCGAGCGCTGCTCGGTCGGCGTCAGGCCGCCGCCGACGATGGTGAACATCAGCATTTCGCCGAGCGGCGTCACGATCGGCGCGAGCCCGCCGCTGACGCCCGGCGGCAACTGGTCCTGCGCCTGCGCAAGCCGCTCGTTCACTTGCGCGCGCGCCCAATAAATGTCGGTTCCTTCTTCGAATTCGAAAGTGATCAGGGCGACCGAATAGCGCGTCGTCGACCGCATGCGCACGAGATTGGGGATGCCCTTCGCGACGACTTCGATCGGCGCGGTGACGCGGGCCTCCAGTTCTTCCGGGGTGAGGCCCGGCGCGCGCATGGCGACAAGCACCTGCACCGGCGCGACGTCGGGAAAGGCGTCGATCGGAAGCTTGAAATAGCTGACGCCGCCCCACACGGCGAGACTCAGCGCGCCGATAAAGACGAGCAGCCTCTGCCGGAGCGCGGCATGGATCAGGACTTCAAGCATCTTACGTTTTTCACTTCTCGGTTTCAGCGAGTTCCGCGAGCAAGGTGAGCAAACCGCGCGTGGCGACCCGATCGCCCGGCTTGAACTGACCCTGCACCGAAGCGAATTGCGGCGTCTCGGAGACGAGCGTCACCGGGGTTGCGACAAAGCCCTCTGGCGCGCGCACGAACACCCAATTGTGATTTTGATGGCTGACGACGGCGTCCGCCGGGACGCGCCATTGCGAGCCCGATCCGCCCCTGACGCGCAGGAGCGCCTGCACCGCCTGGCCGGGGCGCAAGGGGCTGCGGCCGGGTCGGAATTCGGCCACCGCGGTCACCGACTGCGTGGCAAGGTCGACCGTGCGGCCGATGCGAATGAGATCGCCGTCGATTCCGGCGATCGGCAGATGCACGCGGTCCACGCTTTCGAGCGCCGCCGCGCGGCCCAGGGGCACTTGCAGATTGACCCAGATCGGATCGAGCCGCGCGATGGTGACGAGCGGCGCCGAGGCCTGAACGCGCTCGCCGGTCGTGCCGTGCCGCTGGAGAATGACCCCAGAGATCGGCGCGCGCACATTGAGCGCGCTCGCGAACTTGCGGTCGCGCTGCAGCGTGGCGATCTCCTCCTCGGTCATACCGGCGAGCGCGAGAATCTGCCTGCGTTCCTCCAAAGCCGACCGCGCCTGCGTCGCTTCCGCGCGCGTGACGATGAGACGCCGCTCGGAGATGATGCGCTCCTTGAAGAGTTGCTCGTCGCGCCGCAACTTCTCCGTCGCGAGATTGGCGTCGGCGAGCGCATGCAGAAAGGCGCGCTGGGCCTCGACCAATTCCGACGATTTCAGCGTGGCGATCGGATCGCCGGCCTTTACGTCCTCGTCCGGCGCCACGAGCAATGTCTCGATAAGACCGGCCGCCGGCGCGGCGACGATGCGCAATTGCTGCGGCGGCACGGCGACGACACCCGGCACCACCAATTCGCCGAGGCTCGACTCCTGCTCGACCGGCTGCGTCTCGACGCCCGCGACGCGCGCTTCCTCTTCGGTCAGCTTGATGTGAATGGGCTGCAGATTCGCCGTCTCGGCGGGCGCGCCTTGCGCAAACCGTACGCCAAAGGCGAAGAGACAGAAAAAAAGAGCAAGCGTGCGCCGCATGTGATCGATCATAGCTGTCCGCGGTTGCGGCCCGCTGCTTGCGGGCCCTCCCCCGCAGCGCCGGCTATATCCTCCAAGTGACGACTTTATAAGAACGCCCTGCACGCCCGCAGAATCGGGGATGGGCGCCGACAGAGGCGATATTGCCCGCGCGCGGCCATGGGCTCAAGGCATTTCGCCCATTGTGGCGCTTTTTTACAATGAATTTGAGTCGAATGTCGCAATTCGGCGGGGATAGCCGTCGCCAACAACGGCGCTCGGCCTATAATCAGCCTCAAGAACCGTCATTCCGGACTTGAGGATCTTATGCGCCACCCTTCGACCGCCGCCATCCGACTCGCCGACTATCGGCCCGCCGACTTCGTCATCGATTCCGTCGAACTCGACTTCTCGCTCAATCCGACGAAGACCAAAGTCGTCGCGCGGCTGGCGTTGCGCCGCAATCCAGCGGGCGAAGCGGGCGCGCCGCTCGTTCTCGACGGCGACGATCTGACGCTCATCGGCGTCAGGCTCGACGGCCGCGCGCTCGGTCCGCAAGATTATGCGGCGACGCCCGACAAGCTCACTCTCGCGGCCGTCCCCGACGCGCCTTTCGTTCTCGAAATCGAAACGCAGGTCGATCCGAGCGCCAATACGCAACTCTCCGGCCTCTATCGCTCGGGCTCGGCCTATTGCACGCAATGCGAGGCGGAGGGCTTTCGCCGTATAACCTATTTCCTCGACAGGCCGGACGTCTTGAGCGTCTATACGACGCGCATCGAAGCGGAAAAAAGCGACGCGCCGATTCTCCTCTCGAACGGCAATCCAGTCGAATCCGGCGACATCGACGGCGGGACGCGTCACTACGCGATCTGGCGCGATCCTTTTCCGAAGCCCAGCTATCTCTTCGCGCTTGTCGGCGGCGACCTCGGCGTCGTGCGCGACGCTTTCAAAACGATGTCGGGGCGTCTCGTCGATCTCGCCATTTACGTCGAGCACGGCAAGGAGCCGCGCGCCGGCTACGCCATGGACGCGCTGAAACGCTCGATGCGCTGGGACGAGGAGAAATTCGGCCGCGAATATGATCTCGACGTGTTCAACATCGTCGCCGTCTCCGACTTCAACATGGGCGCGATGGAGAACAAGGGCCTCAACATCTTCAACGACAAATATGTGCTCGCCTCTCCTGAAACCGCGACGGACGGCGATTATGCCGGGATCGAAGGCGTCATCGCCCATGAATATTTCCACAATTGGACGGGAAACCGCATCACCTGCCGCGACTGGTTCCAGCTTTGTCTGAAAGAGGGCCTCACCGTCTTCCGCGACCAGGAATTTTCCGCCGACATGCGCTCGCGCGCCGTGGAGCGCATCAGCGACGTGCGCGGCCTGCGCCTCGCGCAATTTCCCGAGGACGCGGGACCGCTCGCGCATCCGGTGCGCCCGGACGTCTATCAGGAGATCAATAATTTCTATACGGCCACCGTCTATGAGAAAGGCGCCGAAATCATTCGGGCGCTGCGCACGCTGATCGGCGAGGATGATTTCCGCCGCGGCATGGATCTTTATTTCGAGCGCTTCGACGGCGCGGCGGCGACGGTGGAAGACTTTCTCTCCTGCTTCGCCGAAGCCTCGGGACGCGATCTGTCGCATTTCGCGCTGTGGTACAGCCAGGCGGGCACGCCGCTCGTCACGACTTCCGAAGAATATGACGCGGCGGCGAAGACTTTTACCTTGACGCTGCGTCAGGAGACGCCGCCGACGCCCGGCCAGAGCGAGAAGAGGCCCGTCGTCATTCCCATCGCGCTGGCGCTCTTTTCCGAAAACGGACAGAAGCTCGACCTCGCGAGCGAGGACGCAAGCGCGCGGGAGCTGGCGCGCGGTCTCATCGAACTCGACCGGCCGGAGCGCGTCATTCGCTTCCGCGACATCCCCTCGCGGCCCGTCGCTTCGCTCCTGCGCGGCTTTTCGGCGCCGGTGCGCCTCGAACCCGCGCCGGCGAGCGAAGACCTCGAACGGCTGCTCGCCCATGACGACGATCCTTTCAACCGCTGGCAGGCGGCGCAGAGCCTTGCGCTCCGCGCCATTTTCGCGCGCGTGAACGGCGACGGCGCGGCGTCCGACGCGCGCGGCCTGACGGACGCGCTGCGCCTGCTGCTCGCGAAAGCCGAAGGCGACCCCGCCTTCGCCGCGCAGGCGCTGTCTTTGCCCTCCGAGATCGATCTCGCGCGCGAAAAGGGATCCGACGTCGATCCCGACGTTCTCTTCGCGGCGCGCCAGTCGCTGCGCGCCGAGATCGGCCGCGCGCTCGGGGAGGCGCTCGAAACGATCCATGCGCGTTTCGCCGACCCCGGCGCCTACGCGCCCGATGCGGCGAGCGCGGGGAGGCGCGCGCTGCGCAATGTCGCGCTCGACCTCATCGCCGCGGGCGATGCGGACAAGGGCCGCGCATTGGCGCAGGCGCAGTTCGAGACGGCGGGCAATATGACCGACCGGCTGGCGGCGCTCGCAACATTGGCGCATCTCGGCGGCGCGGCGCGCGAGGACGCCTTCGCGCGTTTCTATGCGCAATATGCCGGCGACGCGCTCGTCATCGACAAATGGTTCTCGCTGCAGGCGACGATTCCCGAAGAGGCGACGACGCGGCGCGTGCAGGAGCTGATGACGCATCCCGAATTTTCGATGAGCAATCCCAATCGCGTGCGCGCGCTGATCAGCGCCTTCGCCAACGCCAATCTCACGCGCTTCCATGCGCTTGACGGCTCCGGCTACGATCTCCTCACGCGCGTCGTGCTGGAGCTTGACCCCAAGAACCCGCAGCTTTCGGCGCGGCTTCTGTCGTCGCTGCGGTCATGGCGAACGCTCGAAGCGCGCCGCCGCGAACTCGTCGAAACCCGCCTGAAACATATCCTCGCTGCGGAAAATCTCTCGGCGGATCTGCGCGACATCGCGACACGCGCGCTCGGTTGACAAAGGCGGCGAGAAAAAGATTTCGTTAACCTTGCATTAAGGTCTGGACAATCTCGCCTCGAGAGATTCGAATGAAGGTGATTCGGTCGTCTGGCGGTCCCCGAATTGCAATCATTCTGGAGGCTTTTGATGGCGCGCGCCCCCGCTGCCCGCGTGACGACTCACGCCGATACGGTGTGGGGAGCGTATCGGTTCGACGAGGTCGGCGAGAGAGGGCCGAAGGATTTCGCCTGGCTTCGGCCGCTCGCCTTCGCCGTATCGGCCGTCTGCCTCGTCAGCCTGACCGCCTTCGTCGTTTCGCTCGCGACCTCCATGCAGGACCATCTTGTCGAGGAGGCGATCGGCGATCTCGAACTCTTCGCCCGCGCCGTCTCGCATGACCTGCATGAGAAGATCAAGACGGACGCGCAAACGCCGCTCGGCGAGCCGCTCAATCAGATCGTGCCGCAAGGCGCGCTGGCGCGCGGGCGGCGCATTCTCGTCACCGACCATCGCGGTCGCGTCGCCGCGGCCTTTCCCCCGCTGGCGGCGAAAAATCCGACTCTCGCGGAGGTCCTCGGGACCGAGCCGGAGCTGACCGATTTCGCCGCCAAGGCGGGCGTGATGCGCATCACCCTTCCCGACGGCGCGCCGGCGCTCGTCTCCCTGCGCAAGCTGCCGGCGCCTTTCGGCCAGGTGGCGATGATCTATCCACTCGACAATGTGTTGGGCGAATGGCGCGCCATCGCGTCGCGCTATACGCTGCTCTTCGCCTTCACGACATTGACGCTTCTCGCCATCGTCTTCGCCTATTTCCGTCAGACGCGCCGGCTGCAGGCGGTCGAGCGCGTTAATGCGCTGATCCGCGCGCGGCTTGAGACGGCGCTCTCGCGCGGGCGCTGCGGACTATGGGACTGGGACATTTCGCGCGGACGCATCTACTGGTCCGACTCCATGTATGAAATGCTCGGCCTGCCCGCCGAGCGGCGCTGTCTTTCCTTTGGCGAATTGCGCGCGCTGATGCATCCGGACGACGGCGATTTCAAAGCGGTCGCCGATATGGTCGCGGCCGGAAAGGCGCGCGCGCTCGATCACGTATTCCGCCTCAAGAACGCCGAAGGAAAGTGGATATGGCTGCGCGCGCGCGCCGACATCGTCGAAGACGCGCGCGACCCCGGCAAGCATCTCGTCGGCATCGCCGTCGACATTTCCGAGCAGCGCGCCCTCGCCGAACACACCGAGCTCGCCAATCTGCGCCTGCGCGACGCGATCGACACGATTTCGGAAGCCTTCGTGCTGTGGGACGCGCAGAACCGGCTCGTCACCTGCAATTCGAAATTCCTCGCCCTGCATGGCCTGCCGCCGGAAGCGGCCTGCGCGGGCGCGCAATATGGCGCGATCATGAGTCGCGCGAGAGCGCCGCTGATCCGCACCGAAATCGCCTCGTCGGGCGGACGCGCGCCCGACGCGCGCACCTATGAAGCGCAGCTTGTCGACGGCCGCTGGCTCCAGATCAACGAGCGGCGCACCAAGGACGGCGGCTATGTCTCCGTCGGCGCAGACATCACCGCGCTCAAGCACAATGAGGAGAAGCTGCGCGAATCGGAGCGTCGCCTCACCGCCAGCGTCGCGGATCTGACGCGCTCGCGCCAGACGCTGGAGATGCAGGCGCAGCAGCTTGCGACGCTCGCCGAGCAATATCACCTGCAGAAGGCCGAGGCCGAAGCGGCCTATCTCGCCAAATCCGAATTCCTCGCCAATATGAGCCATGAATTGCGCACGCCGCTCAACGCCATCATCGGCTTTTCGGAGATGATGCAGGCGGAGCCCTTCGGATCGCTCGGCTCGCCCAAATATCTCGAATATTGCAGCGGCATTCGCCAGGGCGGCAGCTATTTGAACGAGGTGCTCTCCGACATTCTCGACATGTCGCGGCTCGAGGCGGGCCTCGTGCGCCTCGCCGAGCGCGAGATCGACGTCGCCGACGCCATGCGTCAAGCGATCGACTCATGGCGCCAGCGCGCAGACCTTAAAGACGTGGAGCTCGTCGCCGACGCCGGCGCGGATTTGCGCTGCGTCGGCGACGAAGCGGCGATCGTCAAGACGCTTGGCGTCTTCCTCTCCAATGCGGTGAAATTCAGCGACATGGGCGGCAAGGTGCGCCTGCGCGCGCGCCGCCACGGCGCGGCGATCGACGTTTATGTGGCGGACGCCGGCCGCGGCATCGATCCGCGCGCGATCCCCAAGCTCGGGCGGCCCTTCGAGCAATGCGCCGATCTGATGGAGAACGGCATGCGCGGCTCGGGGCTCGGCCTCGCCATCGCCCGCGCCCTCATCGAATTGCATGGCGGCGCGCTGCGTTTCCGCTCGCGGCTCGGCGTCGGCACCATCGTCATGATGCGACTGCCGGCGCCGCCGACTTTACGCGCCTCGGCGACGATCACGCCGCTGAGGCCCTCTTACGCGCGCTCCGTCGCGCGCGACGCTGGGCCCGGCATCGCGCGCGTCGCCGGCAGCGACAGCGCGACGCGCAATCCTGGCGCATTATCCTCGATCCGCAGCGCGCCGTGATGCAGGCGGGCCACCGCCGCCGCCATCGACAGGCCAAGGCCCGACCCCGGCCGCGACCGCGAATTTTCCAGCCGAACGAACCGCCCCACCACGCGCTCGCGATCCTGAGGCGAAATGCCGGGCCCGCGATCGGCGACCGCGATCTCGATATTCTCGCCGAGGCGCCTGGCTGAAACCGCGATCGTCGGATTTTCTCCCGCGACGCCGTATTTCAGCGCATTGTCGACGAGGTTGACGAGCGCCTGGCCAAGCAATTCGCGACTGCCCGTGACCGCAAGCCCGCTTTGCGTCTCGACGTCGAGCCGCGCGCCCTGCTCTTCGGCGACCGGCTCGTACATTTCCACGATGTCGCGCACCACCGCGTCGGCGTCGAACATCGCCAGATTGTCGCTCGAATAGCCGGCCTCGGCGCGCGCGATCATCAAAAGCGCGTCGAAGACGCGAATGAGACTGTCCGACTCCTCGATCACCGCGGCGAGCGCTTCGCGATGCTCGCTGTCGCTGGAGCTTCCGTGCAAGGCCGCCTCGGCGCGGTTGCGCAAGCGCGTCAGCGGCGTCTTGAGGTCATGAGCGATATTGTCGGAGACTTCGCGCAAGCCCGCCATCAGCTCGCTGATGCGTTCGAGCATGGCGTTGAAATTCTCGGCGAGTCGATCGAGTTCGTCGCCGGCGCCCGAGACGGCGAGACGCTCGTGCATATCGCCCGCCATGATGCGGCGGGCGGAATCCGACATCACATCGACGCGCTCCAGCATGCGATGCGCCATGAAGAGGCCGCCAAAGGCGCCGACGAGCGCGAGCCAGAACAGCGAGACGCCGAGCGCGCGGCGCAGAATGTCGCGCAGCACCTGGTGATCCTGGATGTCATGGCCGATCAGCAGGCGAAAGCCGCCGGGCAAAAGAAACAGCCGAAGCAGCGCGGGATGCGTCTCGCCCGGCTCGCCACGGCGCTCATAGGTGGTTTCGACAAGCTCCGAACTGCCGGAGGGGGTGAATTTCGGCTGTTCGATATTGCCGACGATGACCTCCCCGGCATGGTTCGTCAGCAGATAAAGCGAGCCGCCCGGCGCGCGCACGCGCCGCTCCACCGCATTGGCGAGCTGGCGCAGGCCGCCCTGGGCGTATTGCTCGGAAAGGGCGCGAATCTCGGCGTCGACCGTCTGCTCGATCTGCTCGTCGAGCACTTCTTTCACGCGCGCGCCGACTCGCGTCAGCACCATGCCGGCGCCGATCGAGAACAGCACGAGATAGGCGATCGAGAGCTTGAACGCCGTCGTGCGGAAGAGTTTACCGAGCGCTGTCACGAATCATATAGCCGGCGCCGCGCACCGTGTGCAGAAGCTGGTTCTCGCGGCCCTTGTCGATCTTGGAGCGCAGCCGCGAGATATGCACGTCGATGACGTTGGTTTGCGGATCGAAATGATAGTCCCAGACGTTTTCGAGCAGCATGGTGCGGGTCACGACCTGACCGGCATGTTTCATCAAATATTCGAGCAGGCGAAATTCGCGCGGCTGCAGGACGACCTCCTGGCCGCCGACCGTCACCTTGTGCGACAGCCGGTCGAGCTCGAGGTCGCCGACGCGATAATGCGTCTCCTCGCCTTTCGCGCCGACGCGCCGGCGCGCCAGCGCCTCGACCCGGGCCAGCAGCTCCGAGAAGGCGTAAGGCTTCGGCAGATAGTCGTCGCCGCCGGCGCGCAGCCCCTTGACCCGGTCGTCGACCTGACCAAGCGCGGAGAGGATCAGCGCCGGCGTCTCGACCCCCTGCTCGCGCAGACTCGAAATCAGCGACAGCCCGTCCATCTTTGGCAGCATGCGGTCGACGAGGAGCACGTCATATTCGCCCTCGGCGGCGCGCGCATAGCCGGCGAGGCCGTCGTGCTCGTGCTCGGCCACATGGCCCTGCTGACGAAAGGCCTTGACGAGATAGTCGCTCGCTTCGCGATCGTCTTCGATGATGAGAATGCGCATGGCTCTATATAGCTGACATTGCGCCGAAACGGCAGAGCGGCGCAGGCTGCGCCAGCCACTTTGGAGAGAAAGGGCAGGCCGGCGCATGGCGCGCCAGCCTGCCCACGGTCGGGAGCCAGGAGGGGGCTGGCTCTGTCCGACGCCCTTCTTTGCGGAGGCCGCTGCGGGCGGGTGCAGTTGTCCGGTCTCTACGCAAGAAGTCCTTGAAGCGCGCTTCGACTGAAGCAGCGCGCTTCGCCTAGCTGGTCTTCACCGGCACGGCGACGAATTTCGCGCCATCCGTCGATTTCACCCGCAACAGCACCGAACGGCGCCCATCCTTGCGAGCGGCGTCGAAAGCCGAGACAAGCTCGCCGCGCGAATTGACGGGCTGGCCGCTCGCTTCGAGGATCACGTCGCCGCGGCGCAATCCCTTGCGCGCCGCCTCGCCCGAGGGGTCGATGTCGGTCACGACCAGGCCTTCCTTGCCGCCGGCGCCGCGAACTTCGGAGGCCGGCGCGACTTCGACGCCGAGGCTCGAGAATTCGCCGCGGCCGGTGAAGCCCTCGTCAGCGCGCGCCTCTTTCTCGTCGGGCAGCGTGCCGAGTTTGAGCTTGACCGTCTTTTCGACGCCGCCGCGCAGATAGGCGATGTCGGCTGTTTTGCCCGGCCCGAGAGCCGCGATGCGGCGCGCAAGATCGCGCGGCGCCTCGATCCTCTCGCCATTGACCGCGACAATCACGTCGCCGGCCTTCAGGCCCGCTTCGTCAGCCGGCGCGCCCTTCTCGGGCTGCGCGATCAGCGCGCCCTTGGTGGACTTGAGCCCGAGGCTGTCGGCGATCTCCTGTGTGACGTTCTGGATCCGCACGCCGATCCAGCCGCGCGAGACGGCGCCCTTGTCCTTGAGCGCGGCGACGACATCCTTGGCGACTTCCGCCGGGATGGCGAAGCCGATGCCGACCGAGCCGCCCGAGGGCGAATAGATGGCGGTGTTGACGCCGACGACATTGCCGCGCGAATCGAAAGCCGGCCCGCCGGAATTGCCCCGGTTCACGGGCGCGTCGATCTGCAGGAAGTCGTCATAGGGGCCGGCGCCGATGTCGCGGCCGCGGGCGGAGATGATGCCGGCCGTGACGCTGCCGCCGAGGCCGAAGGGATTGCCGACGGCGATCACCCAGTCGCCCACCCGCGGCGACGCGGCGCTCCACTCGACATAAGGGAGCTTATCGCCGTCATTGATCTTCAGCAAAGCGAGGTCGGTGCGCTTGTCGGTGCCGATGACCTTGGCGGGCAGCGTCTTGCCATTGTCGAGCGCGACCTCGACCTCGGTCGCATGGTCGACGACATGGTTATTCGTCACCACATAGCCGTCGGCGCTGATGATGAAGCCCGAGCCCTGCGATTGCGTCTCATGCTTCTGCGGACGGCCGTTCGGGCCCTCGCCGAAGCGCTTGAAGAAGCGATACATCGGATCGTCGGGCGAAATATCGGGCATGCCGAAGCCCTCGTTCTGGCCCTCCTCCACCGCCTTGACCTTGATCGCGACAACGGCCGGCTTCACCCGGTCGACCACATCGGCGAAAGAGGCCGGGCCGGCGGCGACGGAGCCGGAAAGCGACGTTTCTGCGACGGCCGGCGTCAGCGGAGCCGGGCCGATCGCGGCGCCAAGCGCAACCGCGGCCGCAGCGCCCAAAAGCGCGAGGCGCGAAGCCCGGCGCGGCGCTCGAATGGCGTTCTCCTCGCGATGATTGATAGCGATAGGCATTTTCCAGAAATCTCCATCTTTGGCGGCGCCCTGGCGGAGGGGACCGGGCCGCCGCTACGACACCAAGATGGAGACTGTCGCGTTTCCGTCCAATGGCGGCCGGATGAAACTTTCGTAAGGCTCCGCGCCGGAGGCGGATTCAGGGCGCCGCCGCGCCCTCCCGGCCCCGCCGGAAAAAGGCCGCCGCCTGGCGCAAACAATGTTCGAAGCCGTCGAGATCCTCGAAACGGCGCTCGGCCGGCGGATCGCGAACGACGATGTCCCAGCCCTGCGCGCGAATGGCTTCGACGATCATGAGATTGTCCAGCAGGCCGAAATTCTCGACGCTCATGCCGTCGCCGGCGCAATTGAGCGCGCGCTCGCGATAGGAGGCGCCATGATTCGTATAGGCGAAAACCGGCTTTTCCAGCGCGAAGGCGAAACCGATTTCGAAAACCGCGCCGACATCGGCGCTCGGCCCGCGAAACGGCGTCAGATTGGCGATGACTGCATCGCTTCGGCGCATCAGCGCGATATTCGCCTCGAAAATGCGCGTCGACATGGCATCGCCGCGCTCGAGCGACAATTCCGCGTCGAGGGGAAACAGGCCGACGAAGCCATGATGTTCGCAGCGCGCCTTTTTCAGCCGCCCGATCTCCTGCGCATGGGGAAGGAAAATATCGGGACCCGCAAGATAGACGTACGCCATCGCGCCTCCTCGAAGTGTTTATATCATAGCGGCGTCGACTGATCCGATCGCTCGCCGCGTCATTCCCCGCAGGCGGAACGCCTGACCTGGAATCCGGAGCAACTTCCAGGACGTTTGTGGTTATTCTGGACTCCCGATCGCTGCGCTAACGCGAAGCGTCGGGAATGACATTCGTGGCGACTGAACAGGCTAAGAGAAGCATCGATGGCCGAGGCCGATTGCATCGTCATTGGCGCCGGCGTCGTCGGCCTCGCGGCCGCGCGCGAACTCGCGCGTGCGGGACGCGACGTCATTGTGATCGAGGCCGAGAATGCGATCGGGACGGGAATCAGCGCGCGCAATAGCGAGGTGATCCATGCGGGAATCTATTACCCGACCGGCCTCGTCAAGACGCGGCTCTGCGTCGAAGGCAAGGAGCTGCTCTATGCGTTTTGCCAAGACTTTCATGTGCCGCATCGGCGCTGCGGAAAGCTGATCGTCGCGACTTCGGAGAGCGAGATACCGAAACTCGAGGCGATCAAGGCCCAGGCCGACGCCAATGGCGTGCATGATCTCGCCTGGCTCCGCCGCGAAGAAGCAATCGACCTCGAGCCGGCTCTATCCTGCGTCAAGGCGCTCCTCTCGCCTTCGACCGGCATTGTCGACAGCCATGCCCTGATGCTGGCGCTGCGCGGCGACGCGGAGGCGCATGGCGCGACGATCGCGCTCGATACGCCTGTCGTCTCGGGCCGCGTCGCGGGAAAAGGCATCCTTCTCGAAACCGGCGGCCACGCGCCGATGTCAATCGTAGCGCGAACCGTCGTCAATGCGGCGGCCCTTGGCGCGCAGGCGCTGGCGCGCAACATCGCGGGGATGCCGCCGGCGCTGATCCCGCCGCTGCATCTCGCCAAAGGCAATTATTTTTCCCTGACGACGCGCTCGCCCTTTTCGCGGCTCATCTATCCCATGCCCGCCGCCGGCGGCCTTGGCGTGCATCTCACGCTCGATCTCGCCGGCCGGGCGCGTTTCGGTCCCGACGTCGAATGGATCGATCGCATCGACTATCGCGTCGACGCCGGGCGCGCGCCGCATTTCTATTCGGCGATCCGCGAATATTGGCCCGGCCTTCCCGACGGCGCGCTCGCGCCCGACTATTGCGGCGTTCGTCCTAAGATCGAGCGGCCGGGCGGATCGACGACGGATTTCGTCATCCAGGACGAAACGCAACATGGCGTCGCCGGCCTCATCAATCTTTTCGGAATCGAGTCGCCGGGCCTGACCTCTTCGCTCGCGATCGGCAAGCTCGTCGAAAGATTGGCGCGACAGAGGCCTGATCTATAGCCAGCCGGCTCGGCGCAGGCGCCAATAGAGCGCGACGCAAATCGTAAGCGTCACGCCCAGAACGACATAATAGCCATATTCCCACTTCAGCTCGGGCATATGTTCGAAATTCATCCCGTAAATGCCGGCGATGGCGGTCGGCACGGCGAGGATGGCCGCCCAGGCCGCAAGGCGGCGCGAAATCTCCGTCTGCTGCATTTGCGCGGTCATCAGGCTCGCCTCGAAAGCGAAGGCGAGCGTTTCGCGCATCGTGTCGATCCGCTCCTGCACGCGGCGCAAATGGTCGCGCACATCGCGGAAATGCGGTCGCATGATGGGATCGATGGCGACAATGTCGCTACGCTCCAGCCGCCGGCAGACATCGGCAAGCGGCGTCGCGGCGTTGCGTAGCCGCAGCAAGTCGCGTCGCAGCGTGTAGAGCTGCTCGATCTCCCCCTTGCCCATCGTCGTCGCGAGCACATGATCCTCGATGTCATCCACTTCCTCGTTGATGCTGTCGAGCACGGGGAAGTAATTGTCGACGATAAAATCGAGAATGGCGTAGACGATGAAATCTTCTCCCTCGGAGAGGCGCTCGATGCGCGCTTCGCACCTTTCGCGCACATGCGCGTATGAACTCGACGCGCCATGGCGCACGCTGACGACAAAGCCGTGGCCGACGAAAATATGCGTCTCGCCGAAGGCGATGCGCCCGTCCACCAACTGCGCCGTGCGCGCGACGATGAAGGCGCTGTCCTCATATTCCTCAAGCTTGGGAAACTGATGCGCCTTGATGGCGTCCTCGATCGCCAGATGATGCAGCGAGAACTGGCGGCCGACGCGCTCCAGAAGCGCGACGGAGGGTTCATACAGGCCGATCCAGACGATATGCCCCTCGCGCCTCGCCCATTCGCCGGCTTCGTCGATCCCGATATCGGCGACCCTGCGCCCCTCGGAATAGACGGACGCCGCGACGACTCCCGCTTCTTTCGACGTCGTCGTGGGGCGTTCGTCCATCGATCGCTCCGCTCGTCAGACCGGCCCGTCAGGCCGGCTTGGGTCCGCCCCGCGTCACGCCGACCTTCGCCGGCCGCAGCACGCGCTCGCCGATCATGTAGCCCTGTTCAACGACCTGGGCCACCGTGCCGGCGGGCTGCGTCTCGTCGGGGACCTCAAAAAGCGCCTCGTGCTGATTGGGATCGAAACGCACGCCCTGCGCCTCGATTTTCTTTATCCCGAAGCGCGCGAGCCGCGACAGAAAATCGCGCTCCATCACCTCGACGCCTTCGACGAGGCTCGCGACGTTGGCGTCCGCCCGCGCGGCTTCCGGGACGCTGTCCAGCGCGCGGCGGAGATTGTCGACGAAGGCCAGCATTTCGCGGGCGAAATTGGCGACGCCGTAAATCTTCGCATCGGCGACCTCCCGCTCGGCGCGCCGCCGCACATTCTCGACTTCGGCAAGCGAGCGGAGCAGCTTGTCCTTCAGCCCGGCGTTCTCGGCGTAAAGATTCTCAAGCTCGGTGAAGGGCTCCGGCTCGGCGATGTCGGACTCGGCCGACGGCTGCGACAGGGAGGACGCCGGATCGGCGTGCGCTTTGTCTTCGGCCGCCTCCGCGTTCTTCTTTGCGTTGCTTGGATCGCTCATGCTGTCGTCTACCCCCAAAATCGTTAAGGCCTCGATATCAGCGCTTAAAAGTCAAAATCAAGTCGCCGCGACCGCAAATGCCTTTCCGCCGCGCACGCCGGGCGGACGGAAAATGTCGAGAAGCTGCCGCTTGATCGCCGCCTGGCGCGGCGGCGACGCGATTTTCGCCCCCGTCAGATCGGTGACGTAAAAGGCGTCCACGGCGCGCTCGCCGAAAGTGACGATATGCGCCGAAGCGATATTGAGGTTGAGCTTCGAGATGGCGTTGGTGAGTTCGAACAAAAGCCCCTCCCGGTCGAGCCCGGAGACCTCGATCACAGTATAGACGTTGGAGAGGCTGTTATCGACCACCACTTCCGGCGCGACGGAGAAGGCGGCGTTTTGCGGAGCCGCCCGGACGCGGGCTTTCACGGCGTCGGATACGGCGACTTCGCCGCGCAGCGCCTTGACGATGAAATCGGCGATGCGCCGGCCGCGGCGCAATTCATCCTCGTCATAATCGAAGGCGCGCGAGAAGAAGATCGTATCGAGCGCGAGACCGTCGACGGTGGTGAAAATATGCGCGTCGACGATATTGGCGCCGCTCGCCGCGCAGCCGCCTGCGATGATCGACAGGAGCCGCGGATTGTCGGGCGCGATGACGGTCAGCTCCACGGCGCCGCGCGTCGTATCGAGATCGACCGCGGTCGCGAGCGGCGTCGCCGCGCCATTGAGGCTCGCCAGCAATTCGGCGTGACGCAGCTTGCGGGCGACGTCCACCTTCAGCCAATAGGCGGGATAATGGCGCTTGGCGTAGGCCTCGAACGCTTCATCGCTCCAGCCTGGAAGCGCGGCGCGCAATTCTTCGATCGCCGCCGCGACGCGGCTCTTACGATCCGCCGACGACTGGCCGCCGCCGAGAACGACCTCCGTCTCCCAATAAAGCGCGCGCAGCAATTGCGACTTCCAGGCGTCGAGCACGTTGGGGCCGACCGCGTTGATGTCGCAGACGGTGAGAACGAAGAGCATTTTCAGCCGCTCCATCGTCTGCACGATGGCGGCGAAATTCTCGATCGTCACGCGGTCGGAAAGATCGCGGCTCTGCGCGAAGCTCGACATGGTGAGGTGATGCTCGACGAGCCAGGCGACGCTTTCCGTCTCGCCCGGCGTGAAGCCCAAACGCGGACAAAGCGCGCGCGCCACCTCCATGCCGGCGAAGGAATGGTCCTCCCGGCGGCCCTTGGCGATGTCGTGCAGGAACAGACCGAGATAGAGCACCTTGCGGTTCACGATCGTGGGCAGAACCTCTTCGACGAGATCGCGATGCTCCGTCATGCGCCCCGCCTCGAAATCCGACAATCCGCCGACGGCGCGCAGGAGATGCTCGTCGACCGTATAGTGATGATACATGTTGAACTGCATCATCGCGACGACGCGGCCGAAATCCGGGATGAAGCGGCCGAGCACGCCCGTCTCGTTCATCCGGCGCAGCGTGATTTCGGTCATGTTGCGCGAGAGCAGAATTTCGAGGAACAGGCGGTTCGCCTCCTTGTTCTCGCGCAAATCCGAGTCGATAAGGCGCAGCGAGCGCGTCACCGCGCGCAGCGCGTCGGGATGCAGCGGCAGGCCCTGGCGGTCGGACATCCAAAACAGACGGATGATATTGACCGGATCGCGCTTGAAAGCGTCCGCGTCGACGATGCTGATGCGGTCGTGATCGATGACGAAGTCGCCTCCCGGCGCCTTGCCGCGCCGGCGGCGGAAGGGCTGCAGGAAACGCTCGAAAATCGCGCGCGGCTTCGCCTGCCGTTCTTCGAGCGCCGCGCAGACAATGGCGGTGAGATCGCCCACGTCCTTGGCGACGAGGAAGTAATGTTTCATGAAGCGCTCGACGGGCGACAGGCCGCCGCGATCGTGATAGCCGAGCCGCCGCGCGAGCGCGTTCTGAACGTCGAAGGAGAGCCGCTCCTCGGCGCGGCCCGTGAAAAAATGCAGATGGCAGCGCACGCGCCACAGAAATTCCTCGCAGCGCTCGAAGAGGCTGAGTTCGGCGGAGGTGAAAAGGCCCGCCGCGACAAGCTCCTTCGTTTCGCGCACGCGATAGACATATTTGGCGATCCAGAACAGCGTATTGAGATCGCGCAGGCCACCCTTGCCTTCTTTCACGTTCGGCTCGACGAGATAGCGGGAGGCGCCGGCGCGGCGCACGCGGGTTTCGCGTTCGGCGAGCTTCGCCGAGACGAATTCGCGCGGATCGAGGCGCGCGATCTCGCGGTCGAAGGCGTCCTGCAATTGCGCGAAGAGTTCGGCGTCGCCGAGAATGAAGCGCGCCTCGAGCAGCGTCGTGCGGATGGTCATGTCGGCGCGCGCCTGCCGCATGCATTCCGCGACGGAGCGCGTCGCATGGCCGACTTTCTGACGCAGGTCCCAAAGAATATAGAGGATCGCCTCGATGACGCTCTCGCCCGCAGGCGTCTGTTTGTCGGGCGCGAGAAAGAGGAGATCGATGTCGGAGCCCGGCGCGAGCGCGTCGCGTCCATAGCCGCCGACGGCGACGATGGTGAGCTTCCCGGCAAGCGCCGCATCGACGCCGCTAACATAGCGCAGGACATAATCGTAGATCGCGCCGATCAGTTCATCCTGCAGGCCGGAAAGGAGCCTGGCGCATGCGTGGCCGGAGCCGCGCGCCTCGAGCCGCGCGCGCGCCATGTCGCGGCCCTCCGCCAGCGTCTCGCGAAAGAGCTCCAGCGCCGCCGTGCGGCGCGCCTCGTCCGTGCGCGCCTCCTTGCAAAGCGTGGCGACGCGCCGCCCCAGCGCCGCGCGCAATCCGCGAAATTGCGCGCCGGCGTCAAGTCCGGCGAAGACGCTCGGCTCAGCCAATTCGTTCATGCGCTATGTTCCGGCGCGCGGCGCGATGCGCGCAAAGCGGCGAGACGCGCCTCTATGGCGTCGAAAATGGGCGGCGCGAGATCTGGCCCGCCCACCCGTTTTAGGGCGCGCAGCCCCGTCGGCGAGGTGACGTTGATCTCGGTGAGCCTTCCATCGATCACGTCGATGCCGACGAAAAGCAGGCCGCGCCGCTTCAATTCGGGGCCGAGCCGCGCGCAGATTTCCCTCTCGCGGCCGTTCAACTCGGTCGTCGCGGCGGAGCCGCCGCGCACCATATTGGAGCGGATGTCGTCGGCCGCGGGAATGCGGTTGATCGCGCCCATGGCCTCGCCATCGACGATGAGAATGCGCTTGTCGCCCTTCGCCACCTCCGGCAGGAAGGACTGCACCACCCAGGGCTCGCGAAAGGTGGTGGCGAACATGTCGAAGAGCGAGCCGAAATTGGGATCGCGCGGCGCGACCTTGAACACCGCCGCGCCGCCGTGGCCATAGAGCGGCTTCATCACGACTTCCCCATGAAGCGCGCGGAACCGCTCGATCGCCGCGCGGTCGCGGGTGATCAGCGTCGGCGGCATGAGGTCAGAGAATTCCATCACGAAGAGTTTTTCGGGCGCGTTGCGCACATGCGCGGGATCGTTGACGACGAGCGCATGCGGCGCGAGCCGCTCCAGAAAATGCGTCGAGGTGATATAGGCGAGGTCGAAGGGCGGATCCTGGCGCAAGAGCACCACATCGACCGAATTGAGATCGAGGTCGGTCTCCTCGCCGAGCGCGTAATAGCGGTGGGGATCGTCGAAGACGTCGATTCGATGCGCGCGCGCCGTGAGCCGCCGCCCTTCCAGCGAGAGGCGGTCCGGCGTGTAGAACCAAAGCCGATGGCCTCTGAGCTTTGCCTCCAGCATCAGCGCGAAAGTCGAATCGGCGGCAAAATTAATGCGTTCCAATGGGTCCATCTGGACCGCGACCTCAAGCATCGCGCTCTCCTACTCCCGACCGCCCTGAATGTGGGGACGCCTTGGGTCCGGCGAAACCCAATAGCAGGACAATCGCGCAGGGGGATAAACTTTCGAGCGCCCGCCCCGCAGGGGGCGCCCATTCTCTTCCCTGATAGGAGGGCGGGCGCCTAAAATCGATTGAAGCCGCCGCGCATCGGCGCGCCGTAGCCGCCTGCGCCTCCGCGCGGCCCCTGCGGATAACGCCCGCCCCAGGACCCCGGAAAGCGCGGGGGGAACAGGCCGCCGCCATGGATCGCCGGCGGCAGGAAGAGCCCTAGCGGCAGGCGCCGGACGCGCGGCGGCGGGTAATCCGGCGCGTCGTCCGCCCCCGGATCGTCAGAGACGGGGCGGGGGCGCCTCGGCCGGAGACGCTCG